>JACROX010000015.1 GCA_016214225.1 Candidatus Peregrinibacteria bacterium
AAGTTCAAAACCAAATATAGATGTTACGGCAAAACCAAAAACAGAAAATCAAAAGATTGCAATAACCCTCGACACTCTCCCCGGCTGTTTTCGTTACAGCGGATTCGTTTATTTTGACGTAAAAGTCGTAAAAAAAGTAAAACCCGCAGAAACACAAAACATCTGCAAATCCCTTTCTGTGCAAATAGACAACACAAAAGACCAAATCGACAACAAAAAAGTCTACAAATACACTCCGATTTTTCAATGGGATCCAAGCAAACCAACAGACACGGAACAAACAAACATGGACGTAAGATGGACATCCGATGATCCGGACGGAAAGTTTTACAGTCAAATACCGACAGACGCACAATACAAATACAAGTACGAAGACATAACCGAAAACGATAACACAGGAAAACTTATAATCCCGCCGCAAACAACACAATCTCTCACAACCCAGGTTTATTACACAGGCAAAGGCAAAGTCCACGCCAAGCTTCTCGCCGATAACAAATTCAGGCCCGGAAACTGTACGGCAACCGTCACAATCCCAACTATCCCGCCTGTCTGCTCATTCTTAAATGTAAATTATCAAGACCCCGTTTACAGCGGATTCACTTCCCTATTCTCGGCGCAGGGCGCGGACAAATACCACCAACCGTTCGACAGTAATATCGAATATTGGGTCGATGACGATTATGGAACTTTTTCGGCAACAATACCGAAAGATCAGGAATTCAATCCCGCGAAAACAATATTCCAAATTAAGGGAACAGGCCCTCTCGATCTGACAAAAGCATACATTCCGCCAATTTCGGGAAAAGACATTGGCACAGCCATAAGCAACAAAAGTCTGCCGCTTGACCTATTCACGCAATTAATCTCAACAGGGAAATTATGGGAAATTACTAGCGCGCCTCCATCAACACCAAAAATAGAAACCGTACCAACACAGCCTAAAAAGCAAACCCTCCCACCACCCCAACCAATAAATGGCGTGACACAAAAGCTCGAAACCAAACTACAACTCCCCGACCTCATTAAAGCCGGTAGCTTCTCACCCCCAAGTAACACAGAAACAATAGACACAACCGGCCTACAAACCAAAATGTCTTATGATTTACAACCCGGAGCCATCCACGCAAACGCGAAAACAACGGTTTACTTCACGGCAAAAAAGCCCAGCGATGGCAAAAAAGTAATCCACGTAAAAGCCTTAAATTCGGCAAAAGGAATATGCGAACAAGACTACCCGATAGAACCGTACCAAGTTTGCAAATCGCTATCGGTAAACAAACAAAAAACAATTTACGCGCAAACACTTTCGACATTCAGCGCGAAATCAACCGACAAAAAAGACAAAACTTTCAACGGGAAAATCACTTATTCCGTTGAGGAGGGTTACGGAATGTTTTACACGACACAACAAACCGGCAAAACAGGCAACACTTCCCCCGATGACCCCGCTTTCACAAAAGACCTAAATCAAAAAGAGCCGAAAGCAGGATTCTGTGAAAATCAAACACTGAAAATCAATGAACTCAAGGACGCGCCAACTAACTTCACACAAGAACTTCTGGCAAAACCGGACACTGCCGTGACTATAGAATTACTCTCAAACGAAACGGAAAAGTTGCCATACGCCACTACACCAGAAAATTATACAGTCATAACCAAAACAAAACCAGAAACCGCGACAAAACCCTCTAACATAACACAAAAACAGGAAGGAATAAGCGTTGTCGCAGACCCGCAGGACACGGTTTATTTCTGGGGAGAAAAACAGGGAAAAGAAGTAATTCATATCTCCACAAACTGTACAAGCGGATGTACGACAAAATTACTGTCAAATGGGCATCCAGCGACCCAAACGGCAAATTTTTCAAAACACTTACAGATAAAACGGAAATAGGAGTAAAAGGCACAAAGGATCACCCTGTTACCGGCAGTCTAACTATAAAATACGTGGGAACCGGAACAATAACGGCAGATCTGGACACGTACAACGGCCACAAATACGAAGGGAAAGCCTGCCAAGCAACCCTTTTCCCATACACAAACAGATGTTCTTCAATATCACTGACAAGCCATCCCGCGAATCCGAAGGCGGGCGACACGATAGACCTGTCACTCACTTCGACAACGCTATACGGCACACCGCTTCCTCCCGACACGAATATTGATTTTTCGTCAAACACAAAAGGCACCTTTATTTCTCAAAAAGGACACAAAAGCCAAGATACAATAACAGCGCCTATAAAAGATCTTCCTCTTAAACTCAACACAAAACAGGAAGGAACAATAACAGCGCAGATAAACGATAAAAGCCCGCTCAACAATCCGATTTGTAAATCAGACCTTGCGGTAAAACCACTCCCTGAGGAAACTTTGGTCTGTAAGGAATTAACTCCAAAAATCTTTGAATATCCGGCAGTCGCCAATAGTCCTAAAGCCACAGACCTGAAACCAAACAAAATTTATGAAGTATCCGGATACTCAACCTATTCAAAACAAAATCCAAACTCCGCCGTTGATTATTCGATTGATGAACATTACGGAACTTTCCTGAAACTAAACACAAATAACACGGAATTGGATCCTGCAATTCTATTCACAATCCTAAACGGCATAAGCGCCAACACTCTGACACCCGACACTCTGGAAACATTAAAACAGCACTACAAAGGACTGGATTTCTCCCCCACTTTCTCAAATGTTCCCGACAACCAAACAGTTATACTTTTAACCTATGACCTATCCGAATCTACAAATATCTCGGTATTGCGAATGCGCTCGACGGGATTTTTCAATTCAGAATGCGATAAATCATTCAACATCGCGTTCAGACCAAAAATGTGCCAGTCGCTTGTTCTCGACACTATACACAACGGTGCGTTTGATCCGTCACAAGACTCTATTCTCACATTAAAAGGCGATTTCGCGGACCACCAAGGAGAAATAGAAGTGAAAGTACTGGGAATCGGGACACTGTCAAAACTCGGCTCATCCTACCGATCACCGACAATTTATTTCACAAAAGATGAAATTAAGGACGCATCAACGTTAAGCTTTGTCTACAACAAATCCCCCGCATACGATCCGACAAAAGACACGGTGGAAATCGTAGCTGAAGCTGTTGGAGACCCAAAACTTCCGGAAAATCAATGTAAATCGGCATTAAGAAAATTCTCAAAAGAAGAAACATTTACATGTAGAAGTTTGGAAATAACAAATCCTAAAAATCCTTGGGATACGAAAGACAGCGACACAAAACAACTGTTTGAAATCAATGTTGAAACAACTCCGAAAGGTCATGAACAAGACCTTTATTACCACTGGCAAGTGGACGGCAAAGGAGACTTCGCGAAAGATTTAACGGAAGGAGTTTTAAACAACAAACTTGGCAATTTTGACGAAGGCACAAAAGTTTCCGTTTGGGCGTCAAAAGATAAGAACGATCCAAAGAGCGCGAGCCTGTGCTCGGATTCAATTAAAGCCAAAACAACAACCGCTCCACAGTTCAAAAAATTGGTCTACCCTACGGGATATTCATCGCAAGCCGACAGCATCATAAATATCGGAAGCAAAGACAGTTCAACAAAAAAATACAAATCTCTGACATACGCGCTGATCTTTGATTCCGGCACGGAAAAATCCGTAGACATAAAAGAATCATCTTTAAGTAACGGCAAAATCGACGGAAACCAAGGAGGATATCTCGACTTTACGGACATGACAATCGACGCTGTTGTTGATGGCACAAAAACAATTCTTTTGGATACAGATTCAAAATTAAGCGATTACGAAGATAATTATAAATGTAAATCGGGGAAAATAAACCTGTGTATTGAAGGAAATTTCAATACAGCGGTTGAAAACTTTAAAAACGGCAAAGCTATAACGTTCAACAACATAGAACCAAACACAAGAATCAAACTCGAATTTCAGGCCGAAAACCTCTCAAAGATAGACAAC
>JACROX010000016.1 GCA_016214225.1 Candidatus Peregrinibacteria bacterium
AAGAAGAATCATCCCCGATATTGCTCCTATTGGCCTAACAATACCTTCCAAAAATTCCCTGGTATGCTCCCTTAGGCTCTCTTTCACGGCGTAATAAGCGCTATGATATGAATTAGTATAAATTGTAGTAGTTATGGTGAAATTATTTTTTGCAAAAACAGCGGAAGAGAAACCAAAAGAGAACATAAGACCAAAAAGACTAAAAAAGGTTATAATTGGATGAATCAGCATAGATCCTATTACCCCCAAAGAAGTAATAAACCTGCTTCCAAGAAAAATTTGAACGACAAGAGCAAAAACATTGAATAAAACGAACATAGCGCCCAATTCATGAGCAAAAGCATGCTCAAAACCGCTTCCGCTGTCCAATATGAGACCAGAGATATCTTGATAAATGGCTTTCGTGTACTGAAATTCAAGAAGGTTAAACAAAATCCATTGAACAAGAACAATTAAAAAAAGTCCCTTGATGAATTTTATATGTCTCGCGCTTGAAAGTTCTTTTTTGAATTTGGATAAAATACCTTTTGATTCAAATTCTTTTTCTTTCCGTATTTTTAATTCTTTTTTGCATATATTCTCACATAAAATCAAGCAGGGAATGGTGGCTATCAGAATAGCCACAAACAAATAAATAAAATCTTTTATTGGAATATCTGAAAATACGGCGATAGCAATACCTGCCGCGATCCCTCCAACAACTTCGGAAGTTTCAATAAGAGGGAAAGCTCTCTCACTCTCGACAGGATTAAACATTTCTTCACTATAACCGTTAGAAATAATTTTAAATTGATTTAAAAACACTGAAATAACGACCAGCAAAAGAGCCAAAAACAAAATAACATTTTCTCTGGCAAAACTATTTGCGACAGCGGTTATAAAAATAGCGATAACTACAGTTACGGCCAAAATATGCTCTTTTTTAAATTGGTCTATAAAAACGGAATAGAATATACTGCCCAAGACGGTAAAAAACGCGTTAATCACAAAAAGATGAGGAAGATATGAAATCCCGAATCTTCCGACAAAAACAGTCAAAATCATAGTCCAACAAATGACAAAAGCGGCCCTATAAAGAAAATTTATAGTCCATGAAAAAGAAATTTTACTCCACTGCCCACCATTAACATTGAAAATTTTGTTCAAAATAGATATTTTCCTTATGTTCTGAATCATTTTTGTTTTTAACTTTATATTATATTATACAATAAAATTTGAGGTTCGACAACAAATAACCTTATAAGCCTTAATGAGTGAAACAATATTCAAACCGGTAAAAATAAGAGGAGCCACAATTCTTATCACGGCTACAACGATTTTAAGTAACCTTATTGGGCTGGCAAGAGATAAAGTAATTGCTCTACATTTTGGGACTTCGGCCACAACCGACATATACAATGCCTCTTTTCTAATACCGGACACTCTTTTTAATCTTTTCATAGCCGGAGCTCTTGCAGCCGCGTTTATGCCTGTTTTTTCAAAATATCTGCAAGAAGACCAAAAAGAAGCAATGAAAATAGCCAACATAATGGCCACGGTTACATCGCTTGCGATATTGGTACTTTCAATTTTGGCATTTATTTTTATGAAAAATATTATTGCGATATCATTCCCGAATGTTTCAGTGGATACTCAGAAAAGCATTGTCGACATGACAAAATTAATGCTTCCATCAGCGATAATTTTCGCCATAAGCGGAATTTTGGGAAATATTTTAATGAGCTATAAACATTTCACTTCATATTCAATTTCTCCTCTTTTATACAATTTGGGAATAATACTTGGAATTTTATTTTTAAATAAATCGACGGGAATTTATTCCGCCGCGATAGGAGTACTGATCGGAGCAATACTTCATTGTCTGGTCAGAATTTTAGATGTAATAAAAACTCCTTACAGCTACAAAACAACATTTGAGATTTTCCATCCTGGCTTTAAAAAAATCATAAAACTAATGATACCAAGATCACTCACTTTAGTTGTATGGCAGATAAATCTTTACATTTTCGCGGTTGTTAGAATGTCAATGATTACAGGCGGACTCGCGGCTTTTTATTTTGCAAGAAACATACAAAGTCTTCACCATCCCTTCAGGGATTGGCGTCATAATCCTTTCAAAACAAATAGTAACCCTCGTCCTTACCGGAGGACAATTCAATATGAATTCGGCAAACTTAACATCGCTTCTACTCTTTTTCTTAGGCATCTCAATCCCTTTTGAAAGCTTAACACAAATTTTATCAAGAGGCTTTTATGCGGTACAAAACTCAATTATTCCAATGATAACAAGTATACTTTCATTTGCGCTGATCGGATTTGCAACATATTTCATAGCGCCGATTTATGGGATAAAATGGTTTTCAATAAGCTATTCCGTAGGATTCATAGTACTGATTATTCTGCAATCCATCCTCTTAAAAAAATACATGGAAGGATTCAATGGCAAAAACTTTCTAAAAAGTATCGCCAAAACAATTCTATCAACAGGGATTATGGCGGCAATCATTTTATTAATCCAACCATTGGAAACAATAATAAACATACGCGTAGCTGTAATTATGGAAATACTGCTGGGTTCCGGAATCTTCTTTTTAAGCGCTATTTATTTAAAATCTCCGGAAATTTCAGGAGTGGGGGACATAGTAAAAAAATTCTTGCCGAAAAAATCTCAATAGAAATTTATTATTCCAGTCACTCTAAAATCGCTGCCAATTTTTTGGCTTTCAAAAGACTTAAATTCAACAACATTTTTTAGTTTATCTATGCCGTTCCCACCAATAACAGAAAGAGAATTCTGCCCGCCCATCAATTTTGGAGCAACATAAAAAATCACTTTATCCAAAAGTTTTTTATTTTTTAAAAAAGATGAGAAAAAATAACCATTGGTAATACCGCCTCCTTCAACAAATACGCTTTGCACGGAACTTTTCCCGAGATATTTCAAAAGACTTTCAATGGAAATTTCTTTCTTTCCAAAAGATTTGAATTTAATCCCTGTTTCCCTATACTGATTTTTATTCTTATTTGAAGCCAAATCGGTACATGCCACAAAAACATTCTTATCTTTAAATATTTTGTATCTCAAATTTAAATCCAGTTTTTTATTCAAAATCACTTTAAGAATATATTTATTGGAATATTTTCCATAAGCCTTTAATCTGGGATTATCAGCTTTAACTGTCCCGCTCCCGACAATAACAGCGTCACATTTACTCCTTTCTATTTTTCCATCAACAATGGAAAGTTCGGAAGTAATCCATTTAGACTCTTTTTTAGATGTGGCAATCTTTCCATCCAAACTCATCCCCGCTTTCATGGTTACATATGGAATCCCCGTGGAAACCCACTTAATAAACGGCTGATTGATACCGCTAATCAATTTCCCTAATTTTGAATTTTTCTTGCACAATTCAATTTTAATTCCGGCTTTTTTTAATATTTCAATACCTTTCCCGTTAACTTTAGCAAATGGATCCTTCATTCCTATACAAACTTTTTTAAATCCCGATTTTATAATTAAATCAGTGCAAGGAGGAGTTTTCCCGCAATGGCAACATGGCTCAAGAGTCACATAAAGCGTTGCATTTGAAAAAAGTAACGAATCTATTAGATAAGCTCGCTTCGCCTCACAACTGGCAAAGCCAGATTGTTCGCCTCGCTGCGCGCTCGCGCCGTGCGCTCGCTCCACACTTTTAATGCCGGATTTTTTCATTAAATCGTATACGGCCAATACTTCCCCGTGCGGTCCGCCAGCCTTTTTATGCCATCCTTCAGCCACAATTCGACCACCTTTTTCAATGACGGCGCCAACACAAGGATTTGGAGATGTAAAACCAATCCCTTTCATGGCGATAGAAACAGCCCGCATCATGAATTTTTCATTCATACATGCTTTAATATATGACCCATTTTATCTTTTTTTGTTTTCAAATAAGCATGATTCCTTTCGTTCGGTTCAATCTCAAGAGGAACTCTTTCAACAATATTCAGCCCATATCCTTCAAGTCCAACAATTTTCATCGGATTATTAGTCATAAGCCGTATATTTTTAACCCCAATATCAACCAAAATTTGAGCCCCTATACCATATTCCCGAAGATCGGAAGCAAATCCAAGTTTCTCATTGGCCTCAACGGTATCATATCCCTGATTTTGTAATTTATAAGCCTTAATTTTATTCACAAGCCCGATTCCTCGACCTTCCTGTCGCATATATAACAATACACCGGATCCTTCGCCTGCAATCTTTTTCAAAGAAGCATCAAGCTGAGCCCTGCAATCACATTTTAAAGAATTAAAAACTTCACCCGTGATACATTCGCTCTGAACCCTTACAAGTATATCTTTGTCCGCTTTAATTTCACCTTTAACAAGAGCAATATGTTCAGCATGATCAACACTAATTTTTCACTTTTTCTCCTATAAGCAATAAGATCTTTTATAGTGATAATACGAAGATCATGTTTTTTTGCAAAAGAGAAAAATTCATCACCTTTCATCATTTCCCCATCATCATTGGCAATTTCACATATCACCGCGACAGATGATAATCCCGCAAGTTTAACCAAATCCACAGCCGCCTCGGTATGTCCGGCTCTTACCAAAACACCCCCATTCTTAGCCCTCAACGGGAAAACATGTCCGGGCTTGGCAAAATCTTCAATTTTAGAATTTTCATTGGAAATAGCTTTAATGGTTTTAGCCCTATCCGAAGCGGAAATCCCTGTTGTCGTTCCATGAATAAAATCAACAGAAACGGTAAAATCACACTTACTTGTTTCCATATTTCTATCCACCATAGGATAAAAATCAAGCTTATCGGCAATATCTCCATTCAAAGGCGCGCATATAAGCCCGCGTCCTTCCTTTGCCATAAAATTAATTAAACGAGGAGTTATTTTTTCGGCCGCGACAACAAGATCACCCTCATTTTCTCTATCTTCATCGTCAAGAACTATAACAATTTTACCTTCACGAACAGCATCTATGGCATCCTTAATTTTATCAAACTCAACCATCTTTATTTATTAACGGACCGCAATTATGCCACCAAAAACACAATCTGTAAATATTCTGTACGGTTCCATAGTCTGGATCACAAGATTTTTTCATGGAGAAAAATAATGGAGTAGAATGAGGTCAAATAAATAACCTCATAACAATGGAAAAATTTCTAGAAGTGTTTTTGCCTGAAGGGATACTGGAATGGTTTGAAATCAAGGAGATCGAGAA
>JACROX010000017.1 GCA_016214225.1 Candidatus Peregrinibacteria bacterium
GCCGTGCTTTTAACTGTGTTCGGGGATTTGTTCGCGGCAATTATGGGCAAATCTTTCGGTAAAACCATTATCTGGAAGAAAAAAACTTTTGTCGGAACATTCTCCGGATTCGCGGCAAATATAATTACCGGATTAATTTTGCTCCCCAATCATCTTGCTTTAACTGTTCCAATGGCGATTACGGCAAGTGTCGTGGAGCTTTTAACGCATAAACTTGAGGACAATTTGACTGTTCCTCTTTTCTCCGGGTTTGTCGGACAAATGATTGTGTATTTTTTCGCTCTTCAGATACCAAATGTTGGCTTTAAGATGTTTGGAATTATTTAACATTGAACTTTTTTGTTTTAAGGATACTATCTGTACGCGAAATTTAATTAAATTTTATGTTTTTATTCGAAAATACGCTTAAACAAATTTCAAACGCGGCACGTGTTATGAGCGCCGATAGCGATTTAATCAAAATCTTGTCTTGTCCTCAAAGAAAAATCGAAGTTAATATCCCCATAAAAATGGAGGATGGAACTTTGAAAATTTTTCAAGGATTCAGAGTCCAGCATAATAACTTTCTCGGCCCCTATAAAGGAGGCATTCGTTATCACGAGCAAGTTGATATGGATGAAGTTATCGCTTTGTCGGCTTGGATGACGCTTAAATGCGCTGTCGTTGGAATCCCGTTGGGAGGAGGGAAGGGCGGAATTATAGTAAATCCAAAGCTTCTTTCCGAGTCGGAACTGGAAAAACTTACGAGAAAATATATAGACTTGATCGCGCCCGTAATAGGCCCTGAAACGGATGTCCCCGCCCCCGATGTAAATACAAATTCAAAAATAATGGCGTGGATAGCGGATGAATATTCAAAACTTGCAGGCAAGGACGCAAAAGGAGTTGTTACGGGGAAACCTCTTGAAGCGGGTGGAAGTAAAGGTCGTGATTCGGCAACCGCGCAGGGTGGAGTTTATGTCTTAAATAAATACGCGAATGAAATCGGGCTAAAGCCTTCCGAGACTCGCGTGATTATTCAAGGATTTGGAAACGCCGGTGGAATCGTGGCTAAATTACTTGAAGATATCGGTTATAATATTGTTGGAGTTTCCGATTCCCAAGGAGGAATTTTCTGTGATAGCGGGATAAATACTTCGGAACTTATGCAGTGTAAAAAAGGGGAAGGCACCGTGAAAGGATGTACTTTGCGTGAAAATATAACTCATTTGAAAGACGACGCTAAGTGTGAAGTTGTAACTAATGAAGGAATTTTGGAAAAAGAATGCGATATTTTAGTTTTGGCCGCTTTGGAAAATCAGATTACAGGGAAAAATGCCGATAATATTAAAGCGAAAATAATTTTGGAATTGGCAAACGGACCTGTTACCCCGGAGGCCGATGAAATTTTGAATAAAAAAGGAATTGTTGCCATTCCCGATATCTTAGCCAATGCCGGAGGCGTTACGGTCAGTTATTTTGAAATGTTGCAAAATGCGGGAAATAATTATTGGTCAAGCGAAGATGTCGCGGTAAAGTTGAAAGATACTATGACAAAGGCATGGGAAGAAGTTAGCGCGAATGCAAAAAAATACGGGTGCAATCTGAGGGTTGCCGCTTTTGTGACAGCCATTGAAAGAATTCAGGGGAAATTTCTGCAACAGGGAAAATCTTGACCCGCTAAGAAAATTTTTAGCTCCTGACCGTCGCAAAATTTTCTTGCGTGTCATCCTTCGCCTACACTCAAGACTCGCGGAGCTCGCTTGAGTTCCGGCTGCGGACCGATTTTCTCGCTACTTATTCAACAGGGAAAATCTTGACCCGCTTGATTTTTTACAACAAATTCCTATACTGCAAGTGGGGCACTTAATCCAAAAAACAATGACAATTCCAAGTTCTTCTGTTTCTAAGGCGGATGATTCTGCCGCTAAGGAACCTCTGAAAAACGATGGATTGCAAGGAAACAAGGAGCTTGCGAACGAGCCGCGCAGCGAGGCGAACAATCTGGCTCCGCCAGTTGTGAGACGAAGCGAGCTTACAAATAAGGAGCTTGTACGGCGAGGAGGAAGCGACGAAGTTGACGCAGCAAGACGCGTTTTTCAGAAGTTCCCTAATTCAAAACAAAAATTTGTTTATTCTTTCAGTGAAGGCGATAAAAGTATGTGCGATCTTTTGGGCGGCAAGGGATCGAATTTGGCGGAAATGACTAAAATCGGCATTCCCGTGCCTTTTGGGTTTACAATTACAACGGAAGTTTGCAGTTATTTTTCAAAAAACCACGACTATCCGGACGGTTTCGCGGCTCAACTGGAAGAAAATCTCAATCTTCTTGAAGACAAAATGGAGAAAAAATTGGGAGACAAAAACAATCCGCTTCTCGTTTCCGTCAGAAGCGGCGCGGCCGTTTCAATGCCCGGCATGATGGATACGATTTTAAATCTCGGACTTAACGATGAAACCGTGCAAGGACTTATTAAAAATACAAACAATGAAAGATTCGCTTATGACTGCTACAGGAGATTTATTCAAATGTTCGGTGATGTCGTGATGGGAGTCGATCATGATCTTTTTGAGGAAGCAATTGAAAAAATAAAAGAAGACGCGGGAGTAAAAATGGATACGAAACTCGGCGCCGGTGATTTGAAAAAGCTTGTTGTTATTTTCAAAAAAATCGTTAAGGATAAAGCTGGAAAGGATTTTCCAAATAGTCCTCTCGAGCAATTGAAATTGGCAATTGAGGCCGTTTTTAATTCATGGGATAACGAAAGAGCAAGGACTTACCGAAGAATTAACGCGATCAGCGGACTTAAAGGAACCGCTGTAAATATTCAATCGATGGTTTTTGGAAATATGGGAGATGACAGCGGAACGGGTGTCGCGTTCACTCGAAATCCATCAACGGGAGAAAATAAATTTTACGGCGAGTTTTTGATTAACGCGCAAGGAGAGGATGTAGTCGCGGGAATTAGAACTCCAAGCCCTATCGCGGAACTTGAAAATGTGAATAAAACCGTTTATGAACAGCTCCTCGATGTTAGGGATTTATTGGAAAAACATTATAAAGACATGCAAGATTTGGAGTTTACAATCGAAAAAGGCAAACTCTTTTTATTGCAGACACGAAACGGAAAAAGGACAGGAGTCGCCGCCATTAATATCGCTTATGATTTATATAAAGAAGGTCTTTTAACAAAAAATGAAGCACTGCTTAAAATCGATCCCAAACAACTTACACAGCTTTTGCATCCTCAAATAAAAAAGAGCGCTCAAAGAAATGTTGTCGCGAAAGGGCTTCCGGCTTCTCCCGGAGCGGCATGCGGAAAAGTTGTTTTTACCGCTGATGATGCCACGGAGTGGGCTACCGAAAAAAATGAAAAAGTGATTTTAGTCAGAAAAGAAACGAGTCCGGATGATATTCAGGGGATGCATATCGCTCAAGGGATTTTGACTTCAAGAGGCGGAATGACCAGCCACGCCGCTGTTGTGTGCAGAGGCATGGGTAAATGTTGTGTCGCGGGGTGTACCGATATAATTGTAAATGTTTCCGCGAAGAAAATAATTATAGATGAATTGGTTAGGTCGCGATTGATTTCGGAGCTGAAGGAATCGGACTGTGTCGAACGGAGCATATGTTTTTCAATGAAGATCGAATCCCTCTTGTCAGACAAATGATTCTGGCAAAGACTTCGGAAGATAGAGTTGTTCCTTTGAAAAAACTTAAAGAATTTCAAAAAGAAGATTTTGTCGGTATTTTTGAAATAATGGCGGGAATGCCTGTAACTGTGCGTTTACTCGATCCGCCTCTGCATGAATTTTTGCCCGACAAAGAAAAAGATATTGAACGCCTTGCCGAGGATCTGGGCGTAAGCAAGGAAGATCTGAAAATAACAATTTCAAATTTGCATGAAATAAATCCGATGCTCGGACATAGAGGATGCAGGCTTGGGATAACTTTTCCCGATATTTATAAAATGCAGATTCAAGCTATTTCCGAAGCATGCATGAAGGTGTCGGATAATGGCACGGAAGTGAATGTTGAAATAGAAATTCCGCTTGTCGGCAATATAAAAGAGTTTACTTATTTGAGAGATTTGGCGAAAGAAACCATTGGCGAATATGGTGGCAAGGTTGGTTTTAATTATAAAATCGGAACAATGATCGAGGTGCCGAGAGCGTGTTTAACCGCTGACGAGATAGCGAAGGAAGCTGAATTTTTTTCTTTTGGAACGAATGATTTAACTCAAATGCCGCTTGGATACACTCGCGATGATGTCGGCAAATTTTTGCCGACGTATCTTGATAGATGCATTTTGGCGATAGATCCGATGGCAAGCATTGACCAAAAAGGCGTTGGAAGTTTGATGAAAATTTGCATTGAGCTCGGACGAAAAGAAAAACCCGGACTTGAGATTGGAATATGCGGCGAGCACGGCGGCGATCCGGATTCAGTCGAGTTCTGCCACAATATCGGACTTAATTATGTGAGCTGCAGCCCTTATCGCGTGCCAATCGCCAGATTGGCGGCCGCGCAGGCGATGATAAAAAGTCGGAAATAACTTCCCCCACGTCAAAACAGATTTATTTTGAAAGTGAATTCAGGTGTTTAAAAAAACCGGAATATATGTATTTTGTCTAACAGTCTTTTAAATACCCCAATTCAATTTAGTTCTGAGCATTTTGTAATACTTGTTTTTTACGCGAACAAGATAAAGAGAGCGTTTGCTCCTTCTGAATTTTATTTTGTCGCCGTATTGCAAAATGGTCATGTCTTGGCCATCGAGAGTTAATCCTATTAAAGCCGATTCTTCTTTTCTCTGAGTTTCAATTGTAATTGTCAGTTGTCTTGTGTCCGGCAAAATTATCGGACGCATGGACAAAGACTTTGGACAAATCGGATTCACCACAAGTCCCTGAATTTGAGGATGAACAATGGGTCCGCCGGCCGAAAGCGAATGAGCTGTTGAACCTGTCGGCGTTGACACAATCAGCCCGTCAGCTTCGAAACTTACAAGTTTTCTATTGTTAACTTCCAAATTCATTTTGATAAGACGCGCGAACGCCCCCTGATTTATTACCGCGTCATTTAGCGCCAAATGCGTCTCGATTTTTTCATTTTTTCTGTAAGTTGTTACGCGTAAAAGAGCTCTTTTATCAATAAAATATTGACCCGCGAATATTTTGTCCAAGCAGTCGAATGTTTTTATGTGATTACACTCGGTTAAAAACCCGAGAGTCCCCATGTTTACACCGAATACTAAAGTTTTTTTCTTACTCGAACTTCGCGCCGTTTTAAGAAGAGTTCCATCTCCTCCGAGCACAATAACCAAATCGCATGAATTTAAAATATCTTCCTTTGAATAACTTTTTTCATTCGCAAAAAGGCTGAAAGAATTTTTATCCAAAAAAATCTTTTTTTTATTTTTTTTCAAATAATCGTAATTTTTTTTAATAAATTCTTGGGAGTGATCGTTGTCGCGTTTTGTGATTATGCCTATTTTGTCCAACCGGTTTTTATCTTTCATGCTTCTTCGATTATATCTAAAAGTTTTTGCGCCGAATAGTCCCATGAAAATTTTCCGGCTTGCATGAATCCGTGTTCTCTTAATTTTGCGCATAACTCCTTGTCTTTTATCACTTTTATCATCGCGGACGCGATCGCTGAAAAATCTTTCGGTCCAATCAAAAGCGCGCTGTCTCCAACAACTTCCGGAATGGAAGAAGTGTGCGAAGCGATAACGGGGCATCCGCATTTCATGGCTTCCAGCGGCGGAATCCCAAACCCTTCATAATAAGAAGGGAATACTAGAGCCTGTGCCAGATTGTATAAACAAATTAAACTTTTTCCCGAAAGATATCCCAAAACATGAACTTTTTTATTCAAATATTTTTTCCGAATTTCTTCATAAACAGGCTCATATCCCCATCCGTTTTGCCCAACTATCATCAAATGATAATCCGGAAATCCCTTGTTAACAATTTCAAAGGCTTTTATCAAATTCAAATAATTTTTCCTCGGCTCTATTGTCCCGACGGCCAAAAAGAATTTTTTCGGAAGGGTCGTTTTTTTCGCGAACACTTCGAGTTCCTCTTTTCCAAGCGGCATAAATTCATCACCGGCGCTGCATGGGATTATATGTATTTTTGATTCCTTAACATCGAACTGATGCATTAAATCTTTTTTTGTATGCTTGGAAATTGTTACCACCGCATCCGATTTTTGAATTGCTTTTTTCAATAACATTCTTTCAATAAAGACCGCTTTTTTGTTGTGAGTATTTGGGAATAAAAATGCCACGAGATCGTGGACAAATATAATTTTCTTTATGGACTGAGGAAGTATAACCGGGATTATATAGCTTGTAGGAGCCAAAAATATATCCACCTTTTCTTTTCCCGCGTCTCTTGCCGCGGCAAAATGCCAAAAAATTCCACCTCTTTTTATTATTTTTTGTTCAACATTTTTAAAATCGTCGAAGCCCGGAACTTTATTTTTTGCATACAATATGTATTTATTTTTGCGATCAAGTCCGAGAAGATTTCTGACTATATGAAAAGTAAACCAGCCTTTGCCTGTTTTTTCACCGCTCGCGGTCCTGATGTCTATGGCGATTTTCATAGTGCTTTGAGGGTATAATATTTGTGGAAATTTGTAAAATGGGAATAACAATAAATGGTAATTATCCAGAAGACAGTGAAGGTTTTGGGGAAACAGATTTTTAGCTGAAGAAATTAGTTTTTCACAGCTT
>JACROX010000020.1 GCA_016214225.1 Candidatus Peregrinibacteria bacterium
GGCAAAGCGGAAGCGAGCATAACGATATTGCCGTATTTCTTCGCTAATTTTAAAATCGCCTCATCAAAAGCTTGAATCATGTTAAACGGTTTCTTTTAAATTACTAATAATTTCATTAAGTTCTCTTTCCGTTATAAACGCGTCCCTATATTCCTGCTTTCCTTCGGCAAAAACCATGCCTTTCCCGCAAACGGTATGGCACCAAATCAAAACCGGACGTCGGATATTAGACTCCGCTCTGCGAAAAGCGTCCAATAATTTATCAAAATCATGTCCATCGGTAACCTGCACGACTCTCCATCCAAAAGCCTCAAATTTATCCTGAATACAGCCGATATCCATGATAGCCGAAACATTTCCTTCCGCCTGAACTTTATTATTATCGACAATGGCAACCAAATTATCCAATTTATAATGAGATGCCGCCATCGCCGCTTCCCAAACTTGGCCTTCCTGCAATTCCCCATCTCCTAAAACAGCGAAAACTTTGTTGTTTCTTTTATCCATTTTCAAACTCAAAGCAATTCCCAATGCCATGGAAAGCCCTTGTCCATGAGAAATATTTGAAACAGTAATGCCGGGAACTTTTAAATACGGCCTGTTTGAAAGCAAACTTCCCTGTTTCCCAAAATAATTTAATTCCGACTTATCAAAAAAACCCAAATCCGCCAAAATAGCATATTGCGCGATAACCGCGTGCCCCTTGGACAAAACCAAATAATCCTGCCCGTCAAAATCGGGATTTTTGCTGTCGCAATTTAAAATCGGCGAACCGGAAAGCGAACCATAATAAAGAGCGACCAAAATATCCACCACAGACATAACGCTTCCCGCGTAACCGCATCCAGACTTATGAATCGCGGTTAAAGCATCAAGGCGAATCTGCGCCGCTTTCTTTTCCAAAAACACATCCATAAAAAATTTTTAAATAATCGCCTTTCAAAAAAAACAGCCCTCAAAAACTACCCGGCCCTCTCATCCTCCGCATAAACATGGACATACTCCGATTTATCATAGCCGAAAAGTTCGTCCTCTTTAAAAAATCTTTTCACTTCAGCTTCCGCGTTGGAAACGGTGTCGGACGCGTGAACAACATTGCACGCCACGCTCATGGCCAAATCTCCCCTTATCGATCCCGCTTCCGCTTCTCTCGATTTTGTAATACCAGTGATTTTTCTTACCGCGTCAACAACTTCAAGCCCTTCCCAACACATAGCCACAACGGGAGTGCTCTGCATAAACTTGGCCACGCCCGGGAAAAACGGCTTATCCTTAATATGCGCGTAATGCTCTCTCAAAAACGCCTCGTCGAGCGCCATCATTTTCACGCCGACAAGCTTAAGTCCTTTCTTCTCAAAACGAGCGGTAATTTCACCCAAAAGTCCTCTTTGAATCGCGTCAGGCTTAACCAAAACAAGAGTTTTTTCTTTGATTCCTTTATGCGCTGCCATATAAAAAATTTATATAAATAAAACCCCAAAAGGCATGTGCATTTTATATAATTTTTGTCATCGGGTCCATATCCCTTGGTTTTTCCTTTTTCAACAGTTACCGGACTTCCATTCACCTCAAAAGAACCTTCCGCGAAAACAACTTTTCCGCCTTTACTTAAATCTATACCAAGTTGAAATCGGTTAGCGCCTTCTCCAAAGACATAATCTTTTTCGAGAACAATGCCTTTTTCAGAAAAAGGCTTTCCGCTCAAAAACTCGACAAACCTAGCCAAATCCGCTTTTTCATAAGTTACTTCCGGAGTGGAAGCCTGCCCCGCGCCTCTATTTTCTCTCCATTTTTCAGCCGACAACTTAGAACCTGCAGCCTTTATCTCCAACCCTCTCAAAGTATTTTTATATGAATCAGGTAAAACATCAACAACTCCGCTGTATGACTCTCCAACAAATTCTTTATATCCAAAAATATATAATATCAAACCGCCGATAAAATCTTCACCGTCTACTATTCTTTCATATCCAGTTTTTCCGTCCTTCTCATCTTTTTTACCATATCCAAGAAGATTTAAAATCGTAGCAACCGGAGTCTTTTTAAGAGCCTCAATTTTTTGATCTCTAGTCAAT
>JACROX010000009.1:0-3061 GCA_016214225.1 Candidatus Peregrinibacteria bacterium
CAAAATGGCGGAACTTGTTCGTGACAAAAAAATTGTTGGGATATCGGACCTGAGAGATGAATCCAACAAAGACGGAATCCGCGTAGTGATAGAGCTTAAAAAAGACTGTTTCCCTAAAAAAATACTGAATCAACTCTTCAAATACACCCAGTTGCAGTCAACATTCAACATGAACATGATAGCGCTTGTTGACAGCATCCAGCCTCATCTTCTGGATCTAAAACAAGTTTTGGAACAATTCATTATTCATAGAAAAATAGTAATCAGAAGACGCACCGAATACGAATTAAAAATGGCGAAAGCAAGAGCTCATATACTTGAAGGCTTAAAGATCGCCCTCGACAATATAGACGCGGTAATAGACACAATCAGAAAATCCGATACGAAAGAAACAGCCCTTCTTTCTTTAATGAAGAAATTCAAGCTCACGGAAGAACAAGGCAAGGCAATTTTGGAAATGAAACTGCAGACGCTTGCCGGACTTGAAAGGAAGAAAATAGAAGACGAACTCGCGGATAAACTGGCATTGATAATCAAGCTTGAAGGAATTCTCTCGGACGACAAAAAGATTTTAAAGATAATGCAAACGGAATTGACCGAAATAAAAGAAAAATACTCAGATGACAGAAGAACGGAAATAATCCCTTACGCGGTGGATAGTATCTCTAAAAAAGACACAATCCCAAACGAAAAAATGATCGTTATGTTAAGCCGTGAAAATTATATAAAGAGGCTTTCTCCAAACTCATTCAGAGCTCAACACAGAGGCGGAAAAGGAATAGTGGCGGGAAAAACGAAAGAAGAAGATGAAATAAAACTCATAAAATACGCGTCAAACCACGACGAATTGCTCTATTTCACAAACAAAGGAAGAGTTTTCAGGCTACCGGTATACGAAATCCCCGTTGCTTCCAGAATCGCGAAAGGACAACCTGTCGTAAACCTTCTTCAACTTCAAGAAAACGAGCATGTAACAGCCATTCTCAATACGGGAGAACATTTCACGGGAGAATATTTAATAACAGCCACAAAAAAGGGGACAATAAAGAAAACACCCGTGGAAGACTTTAAAAACGTAAGAAAGAGCGGACTGATAGCCATAAAATTAAGAGACAACGACTCTCTGGAATGGGTTAGGGAAACATCAAAAGGAGACGAAATAATAATTGTAACAAAAAATGGCAAATCAATACGCTTCAGCGAAGAAGAAGCAAGACCTCTGGGAAGAGCTTCGATAGGAGTAAGAGGAATAAGGGTAAAAACGGACGATGAAGTCGTGGAAATGGACGTAATAAAAGATAAAGCTTCCGCCCAACTTCTTGTGATAATGGAAAATGGCCTTGGGAAAATGACGCCGATAGCAAATTATCGCGTACAATCCAGAGGAGGATCGGGAGTAAAAACTGCTAACATAACGGCAAAAACAGGGAAAGTTATCGGCGCCAAAATAATGGATCAAACAACGGATGCCGACTTGGTAATGGTGTCAAAAATAGGACAAATTATAAGACTCAACACCAAGAGTATCCCTTCGCAAGGACGCGCGACGCAAGGAGTATACCTGATGAGAATGAATGCCGGAGACAAAGTTGCTTCAATTTCTCTTATAGATATAATTAAAGAAAGTGAAATTTCCGCAACGGAAGAAGTCAATGAAAATCAACAAGAACTGATTGAAGAAGAAAAAAACGTAGAAGAAAAAGCTTAATGAAAAACATCATTTTAAAAACAAGCATTCTTGCTTCTCTTTTATTTTCGCCACTATTCTTTTCGCAAACGGCATTCGCGGATTACACGGGAGACATTTCCATTAACAGCAAAGACATCCGCTTTTCAACGGATGAATTTTTGGAAGGGAAATCTATCAGGATATACGCGACGACGGAAAATCCAAGCAACAAAGATCTTCTTGGAGCCGTAAGATTTTTTGACAACGGCAATCAGATAAAAGGAGATCAAGCAATTTCAATATTTAGACACAAAACAGATGATGTTTTTATCGATTGGACTCCGTCAATAGAGGGAAATCACAAGATATCGGTAAAACTCTACCCGTGGGAACCGGAAATAGACGATCCAAGCAACAACTGGATAGTATCGGATATTTATGTAGTAAAAGATACCGACAGAGATGGAATCCCGGACAGTAGGGATCCGGATATAGACGGAGACGGAGTCCCAAACGAAAAAGACGCATTCCCTCTTGAGCCGAAAGAATCTGTCGACACAGATCACGATGGAATAGGAGATAACGCGGACACGGATGACGACAATGACGGAATCCCCGATACATTAGACGCATTCCCTCTCGATCCGAATGAATCTGTTGATACTGACAAGGATGGGATAGGAGACAACAAAGACACAGATGACGACAATGATGGCATCCCCGATTTACAAGAAATTCAGCAAGGAACAGACCCTCTGCAGGCGGATACCGATGGAGACAAAGCCAATGACAAACAGGACGCGTTTCCGTTAAATCCAAAAGAATGGGTAGACACGGATCATGATGGGATAGGAAACAATGCCGACCCGGATGACGACAATGACGGTCTCACTGACGCTCAAGACCCATTCCCCCTCAATAAGGCGCCCGTGGTAAAGCTGAAAAACGAAAACACCAAAATAAATCTGCTTTCGGAAAACACATTTGACGCGTCTCCTTCGCGCGACGACGACGGTGAAATAACAAGTTATACATGGCAAATAGACAATGGAGGGAAAATGGAAGGAAACTCCATTAATTACATTTTTTCAACATTGGGAAAACACATGGTACGGCTAACGGTTAAAGATAATTCAGGGGAATTTAGCTCAAAAGATTTTGAGATAACCGTTCTCAACACTCAACTTTATCAAGAATTGGCGGCAACTTTACTTTCAATTTTGCTTGCAACATTAATATTTTTAAAGTATATTAAGCCCCGCGAAAAATCACAAAATATAAACAATGAAAACAGCGATACATCCCAAATACAGTAAAACAGTATTCAAATGCGCGTGTGGAGCAACTTTTGTTTCAGGATCCACTATGGGCAAGGACGAGTTTCACACTGAA
>JACROX010000009.1:3069-5138 GCA_016214225.1 Candidatus Peregrinibacteria bacterium
CTGAAATTCGCTCAAATTGTCATCCGTTTTTCACCGGAAAACAAAAACTCCTTGATACTTCCGGACGTGTGGATAAATTTATGGCGAAGATGAAAAAAGCTCAAGAGTACGCGGAAAAAAATGTAAAGAAAGTGAAAAAAGGACGAGGAAAAACTGCAGCCAAACAAACGGCTGAAGAAGAAACGGAAGAAACCTCTGAAGAATAAAAACAATCGTCAAGGAAACCTCTGAAAAACGATGGATTGCAAGGAAACAAGGAGCTTCCGAGCGAGTCGTACGAGCTTGTACGGCGAGGAGGAAGCGACAAAGTTGACACAGCAATACGCGTTTTTCAGAGGTTCCCAAGCTTCCAAAATTTAGAAAATATGCCAGGTAACACCTTCGGAACAACCTTCAAGATTACGACTTGGGGCGAGTCGCACGGTCCTATGGTCGGCGCAGTTATAGATGGCTGTCCACCAAAATTACCTCTATCCGAAAAAGACATTCAAAAGGAAGTCGACAGAAGACGTCCCAAAAAATTTTCAAAAATCTCCACGACAAGACGCGAAAAAGACCTCGTCAAAATAGTTTCAGGCGTTTTTGAAGGGAAAACAACGGGAATTCCAATTTCAATAATTGTAGAAAATTCAGATATAAGATCGCAAGATTATTCAAAAATATCGGATAAATACCGCCCGGGACACGCGGATTACACTTATGAATTAAAATACGGATTAAGAGATTTCCGTGGTGGCGGACGCGCGTCGGGAAGGGAAACAATAGCACGCGTAATGGCCGGAGCGGTAGCGAAAAAGATACTCGCGCTTAATGCGAAAACCGAAATTTTCGGCCATACGATTCAGATAGGAAAAATCAAAGCGGAGAAATTCGACAAAGATTTCATTGAACAAAACGAACTGAGATGCGCGGATAAAAACGTCGCGAAAAAAATGCTGACTTTTGCCGAAGAAATTCGCAAACAAGGAGATTCAACAGGAGGCATAATAGAAATAATTATTAAGAGTCCGCCAAAAGGGCTTGGAGACCCTGTTTTTGACAAACTGGAAGCCAATCTTTCGAAAGCATTAATGTCAATCGGCGCGGTAAAAGGCATAGAAATCGGAGAAGGATTTAAATGCGCGGAAATGAAAGGGAGCGAAAATAATGATGAAATGGCCATGGAAAAAGGAAAAGTAAAATTTCTATCAAACCACTGCGGAGGAATTTTGGGAGGAATTTCGACCGGAGAAGACATAATTATAAGATTGGCAATAAAATCGGTTCCAAGCATTTCCAAAGAACTGAAAACAATAACAAAATCAGGCAAAAATACAAAAATTCAAACATTGGGCCGCCACGATTGCTGTTTAGCGCCAAGAATAATCCCCGTTGCTGAAAGCATGGCCGCGATAGTTCTTGCAGACATGCTACTTGCAAAGTAGCCTAAAATGTTGTAAAATATAGTTAGATTGAATCGGCTAGGCCGCAGATCAAGCTTTATCAATTAACTAAAAACAAAAATATGGATATTCAAAAGGCGCTTGACGCAAACACTCCGGCAAAAACGCCTAAAAATAGAGCTTTTGCGGCAATTTTAATATTACTGTTAACGGTAACATCGCTGGAGTCATATTATTATTTTACAAGAACAATTGATGATGACACTCCCCCATCCCTTCAACTTCCGTCCGGCGGATATCAGGGGTACATAAGCGAGAAAAAGACTCAGTTTAGAGAATTTAATCAAGAGGACATAGACAAATATCAAACGCCTGCGGGGTCAAAAGAAACCTTCAAATCAACCGAAGGAACTCTTTACGGATTCACCGAAAAAGACACGACATTGGGAGAAATAGCAGAAAAATTCATAGCGCCTACAAAAAAAACAGCAATCATGATAGGAATTTGGAATCCGGAAACCAATAAATTCGACACAACGGAACATAAGATAAGTAATTGGCAAAATTCAACACTTATCAATCCCAAAACACAGATAAAAGCCGGCCACGGATTTTTTATTCTTACAAACAAACCAAATTTAGAGATATACAATTTCAAAGCGGGAGACACAATTCCCGAAACACAAG
>JACROX010000010.1 GCA_016214225.1 Candidatus Peregrinibacteria bacterium
TCGGGTAAATCTGGAAAATGATTACGGAGGAACAATGGCGCTCGGACTTATAGGCATTACCATGTATTTTGTCGCAGGCGCGAAATTAAAACATTTGGCTCTTATTTTTTTCACAGCCTTGTTTTTTGCGATAATTGTTATAGTCAGCGTTCCGCATGTAAGACAGCGATTTCAAGGTTTTATGAGTGTTGATCAGGAATGTATTGAAGATTACTGCTGGCAATCCTAACAGGTAAATATAGCCATTGGAAGCGGCGGATTTTTTGGGAAAGGACCTACCCAAGGAGTTCAAAAATCATATTGGTTGCCTCAGGCTTCAGACGATTTTATTTTCGCCGCGTCCGCGGAAGAGCTTGGGTTTATAAGAATAATAATAGTGGTCATAGCTTATTTTATAATCGCGGTAAGAGGTTTTTCCATCGCGAACAAGGCTCAAAACAGCTTTGAAATGTTTTTGGCTGTTGGAATAACCACATGGATAACATCCCAGGCTTTTATGAATATAGCCGTAAATACCGCTTTGATACCCGTAACGGGTATTACATTGCCGTTTGTCAGCTACGGAGGTTCTTCTCTTATCACGTCTCTTATAGGAATTGCTTTACTTTTAAATATTTCTAAAGACACAACATATTATGCGAGTAGCGTTGACCGGTGGAGGGACAGGAGGCCACATCATCCCGAACATAGCCGTTATAGAAGAGCTTAGAGATAAGCCCAAAATGGAGATCTTATGTATAGGCTCTCATGAAGGTCCCGAGAAAATGATGATGAAAAATCTTGGCGTAAAATATCTATCGATTTCGTGCGGAAAATTTCGCAGATATTTTTCTTTGCTCAATGTCGCGGATTTTTTTAAAATTTTTGCCGGAATTTTTCAAGCGCTTAAAATTTTAAAATCTTTTTCTCCGGATGTTGTTTTCAGCAAAGGCGGATATATTTCTTTTCCGGTTGTTTTGGCCGCAAAAATTTTACGCATTCCAATCGTCGCGCATGAATCGGATTTGTCTCCCGGACTATCCAATAAATTGGCTTTCAGATTCGCAAAAACAATATGCGTCAGCTTTGAAGAAACAAAGAAATATATTAAAAAAAGTTTGCGGGAAAAAATTGTCGTTACAGGAAATCCAATAAGAAAAAGCATACTGAACGGAGACAAAGACAGAGGATATAAATTTACCGGATTCAATAAATTCAGGCCTGTTATTTTGGTAATGGGCGGCAGTCAAGGCGCGCGACAAATAAATAATCTGGTGAGACAAAATTTGGATGAAATTCTAAAAAAGTTTCAAATTGTTCATTTATGCGGGAAGGGAAATTTGGATATTGGTATTCATAAAAACGGCTACGCGCAATATGAATATTTGAATGAACAATTGAAAGACATATACGCGATTTCCGAAATTGTAATATCTCGAGGAGGCGCCAATTCACTGTTTGAACTGGCGATATTAAAAAAGAAAGTTTTGATAATTCCTTTAAGTTTTGAAGGCAGCCGCGGTGAACAAATAACCAACGCAAAATTCTTTTCAAACAAATTCGGATGGTCAGTTATAAGCGGCGGCATATCAAAAAAAGAGTTTATCGAAAACATTGAATTTGCTTTCAAAAATGAGATGAATAAAACCGGTAGTATAAAAAACGGAACACAAGAAATCGTTAAAATTATCACTAATATCGCGAAATGGAAATTGATCATTTGATTGGCGTAAACGCGCGTTTCCTGACAAAACCTTTTACCGGCGTCGGTCAACATACCAAAAATCTCCTTATAGCTCTCGGGCGTTTGGATCATAAAAATAAATATATTTTAGCCGTTCATGAAAAAGTCGATAAAAATATTTTCAAGTTATTGCCAAAGAATATGAAAATAAAAATTATTCCCGAAAAAAAATTCGGATCAAAAGGTTTTGGAAAAACTTTTTGGGAGCAATTCAGTCTTCCGAAATTTTTTATTAAAGAAAATGCGGATGTTGCGTTTTTTCCTTATCCGTCAAATCCATGGGCAAATTCATGGCATAAGAAAGGGATTAAAACGATTGTGACTGTCCACGACACGGTGCCATGGGAAAATAAAAAATATACCAAAGGAGTTCTTTCAAAGATGTATCACGCTCAAAGCAAGAAGGCTGTTTTGAAGGCTGATAAAATAATCGCCGTTTCCGAGGTTTCTAAAAATGATATAGCCAAAGCGTGCGGCGTAAATAAAAATAAAATAACCGTTATATATAACGATGCCGGAGATGCTTATAAAAAGCGATTAAGCGGCAAATTTATCGACGGTGTTCTTAAAAAATTTAAACTGGATGATAGGCGATTTTTCTTGTATGTCGGCGGCTATGACGAAAGAAAAAATGTTGGAACTCTTGTCGAAGAATATCGTAAATTTTCGCGTGATTACGCCAAAATTTCAAAAGAGAAAATACCTTTGGTCATGGTTGGAAATAAACTTTTTGACACAAAACTTTATAAGAGTTTTGATGAAAAATCAGTTGGCGATTACGGGGAAATTATTAAAACCGGTTTTTTGGATGAAAAAATTTTAGCCGTTTTATACGGGAGTTGCGTGGCTTTTTTGAGTCTTTCAGAAAAAGAAGGATTCAATATTCCGATTGTTGAAGCCGCGAATTGCGGCGCTCCATTAATTCTTTCAGATATTCTCATTCATAAAGAAATCGCAAAAAATAATGCCGTTTATGTTAACGCGGCGAAAAAAGGTGAAACCGCGAAGGCAATGTTTAAGATTTTAAATATCGGCGCGCTCATGCGTAAAAAATCGCTTGAGTTGGCAAAAAATTATTCATGGGCGGGGGCTGCA
>JACROX010000029.1 GCA_016214225.1 Candidatus Peregrinibacteria bacterium
TTTTTATAGACAAAATGTCGGTTTCATTATATGATTGCCAAAAGACCTAAGATTAAAATTTATGGCTGACATTAAAGATTACAAAATAGCTACTCTTGGAAGCCACACCGCTTTGCAAATTTTAAAAGGCGCTAAAGACGAAGGATTTAAAACCGTTTGTATTTGTGAGAAAGGCCGTGAAAAGCCATATATCAGCTATGACGTGGCCGATGAAATAATTTCCATAAACAACTTCAATGAATACTTTGAAATAGAAGAAAAGCTTATCAAAGAAAATTCCATCGTTATCCCTCATGGCTCTTTTGTAGCTTACATAGGCGCTGAAAAAGTGAAAAACATAAAGGCCATGCATTACGGCGCGAAAGGAATTTTGGAATGGGAATCAAACAGAACAAAGGAAAGACGGTGGCTGCTTGACGCTAAAATAAAATTGCCGAAGGTTTTTTCCACTCCTGATGACATAGATTGTCCCGTGATTATTAAGTTTCATGGAGCCAAAGGCGGCAAGGGATATTTTTTGGCCAATACTCCGAAAGAATTTTATGAAAGATATGAAGAATATAAAGGGAAAGAAGGGCATGAAAAATACGCGATTCAAGAATACATAGTCGGTGTCCCCGTTTATTCTCATTATTTTTACAGCAAAATTACCGGAGAGCTTGAGGTTATGGGTTTTGATAAACGATATGAATCAAATGCCGACTCGATTGGACGCATTGCCGCGAAAGATCAAAGAGACGTCGGCATCAGAACCACATATACAATAGCCGGAAATTCTCCTTTGGTTATCAGGGAATCTTTGCTCCCGGAAATTTTCGCGATGGGAGAAAGAGTAGTGGAAGCTTCAAAAAAACTTGTGGACGGAGGGCTTTTCGGGCCTTTTTGTCTTGAGGGCGTTATAGATCCGGAGCTTAATTATTATGTTTTTGAAATATCCGCGAGAATAGTCGCGGGTACAAATCCTTACATCAACGGTTCGCCTTACACATGGCTTAAATACAATGAACCAATGAGTACAGGACGAAGGCTCGCGAGAGATATTAAAATAGCGATAGAAAGCAATCAACTTGAAAAAGTTTTAGGTTAATTTATTTTAAAAAATGGACATAAAGAATATTTTAAAAGGATATAAAGGAGGGAAAATCACTATCGGCGTTCTTGGCGGGCATAGCGCTCTGGATGTTTGTCATGGAGCGACGAAATACGGTTTTGATACCGTTGTAGTCTGCCAAAAAGGACGCGAGAAAACTTATGAAAAATATTACAGAAAACGAAAAGGAATTGATGGTAAGAAAATCGGATGCGTTGGAAATATTATTTTGGTCGATAAATTCGCCGATATTGTTAAAGAGAGCGTTCAAAAAGAGTTGCGTTCTTTAAACACAATATTCATTCACAACAGATATTTTTGGGTTTATTGCGATTTCGCGGAGATCGAAAAAGAATTTAAGGTGCCGATTTTTGGGCTGAGAGAAGCCGTAAAGTTGGAGGAAAGGGATCAGCCGAATAATCAATATGTTCTGCTTAAAAAAGCCGGAATCAGAATCCCTAAAATATTTAAATCCGCGAAAGAAATTGACCGCTTGGCGATTGTAAAAGTTAATGAGGCACAGCGCGGATATGAAAGGGCTTTTTTCTTCGCTGACAGCGAATCCAAATATAAAGATGAATCAAAAAAATTATTAAAAGCTGGAATTATAAAAGAGAGTGATCTTAAAAAAGCCGTGATAGAAGAGTATATCGTTGGCGCGCATATAAATCTCAATTATTTTTATTCGGCATTAACGGATGAGGTTGAGCTGATGGGAACCGACACAAGAAGGCAAACAAATTTGGATGGATTTTTGAGATTACCTGCGTATGAGCAAGGATTGGTCAGGAAACATATGGAGCCGAAAATGATTGAGACAGGACACTACGGCGTCACAATGAAAGAGTCTTTGGTTGAGAAAGCTTTAATGTTAGGCGAAAAATTCGTGGAAACGATGAAGAAAGAAGCGCCTCCCGGGATAATAGGTCCGTTTGCCTTGCAGGGCGCGGTTGTGGCCGAATCAGGCAAGGAAGAGTTTGTTATTTTTGACGTAAGCATGAGAATTCCCGGATCGCCCGGGACAAAATTCACTCCGTATTCCGGCTATCTTTACGGCGAATCAATCAGTTATGGAGAAAGGATAGCGATGGAAATATCACATGCCGTAAAAGAGCATAGATTAGCTGAAATTTTAACTTAGACATAAATGAATATGCCTAATCTTATTACATTTGGGAGGCTGGTTTTAGCGACTGTTAGTTTCGCGTTAATGTTTTTCGGTCAATGGGCGATAGCGTTTTTTTCCCTGCTGATTGCCGTTTTGATGGATGTCGCCGACGGGAAGTTGGCTCGGCATCTTAATCAAGTAACAAAACAAGGAATATTTCTTGATGTAATGGTTGATAAAATTGTCATTATAAGCGCTTTTTTTATTATCGGTTTGGAGATAAATATAATTTTCTTTTATTTGGCGTTGTTGATGCTGATTCGCGAATATTCAATGGATACAATGCGTTCAATTATCGCTTCTAAAAATACCGCCGTTTCCGCAGATAAATTCAGCAAAATAAAGGGCGTTATTTTTATGATTTCAATGGTTGGGATGATTTATAATAAGGCGTTTAATAATGACATTATCATATGGCAGGATTTCTTTGAGATACTTTCATCGGCCGGCATGATTTTCGCGTATATAACACTTATTAGATTTTTTATTAAATACAAAAAACAACTACTTTCTTAAACATGCGCGCCTTTCAGAAATCTCTTAAAGAATTCGGTGAAACAATAAAGATTAAAAAAGATGAATTTGCTCGACCAATATTTAAATTTTTGGTTTTTATAAAAGTTTCGCCGCTAACGTTGAGTTTCCTCGCATTATTTTTGGGGCTCGCCGGAGCCTTTTATTTAACTATATCTCGAGGTGTTTTTTTAATCTTAGTCGCTTTAGGATGGATTTTTGACCTTTTTGACGGCGGACTCGCGCGCTATAAAAATGACTGTTCCGGCCAAGGATTTTGGTTTGACTATATTCTCGATAGAATTGTCGTTCTGTCCGTTATGGTCGCGGTATTTTTTATTTCAGGAAGAGACAATATTTTATATATTTTTGTGCCTCTTTTGTACTGCGTCGTTCATCTAATATATGCTTTTAACAGGGGAAAACTGGTTTTGATTTATGTTCATCCCATCTATTTCCTTTTGACTTATTTTAATATTTTTTATGCCAGTGTTTTTTTTCTTACGGTTAATATAATTAATCTTTGTTTATTTGTGTTTTTTAAAAAGATCGCTTAAGGCTTCATCGTAGTCCGTTATTTTTATTTTCAATTCCCGCAAAGTTTTTTCGTTATCAATATCTATCTCTTCAATCATGCGTTTGATTGTTGTTTCGTTAAACGCAAGATTTTTGAAGAAAATATTTAGCGTTTTTGCAAGCCAAATAATCAGTATGGCAGGAATGTGTATAATCGTTTTTTTCTTATGAATCGCGTTAAGAATTTTCTTAACAAATTCATCATATCCAATCGGATAGCCCCCTCCGAGGGCAAAAGATTTTACTCCGTTAGGCTCAAAATTTATTGAAGAAATAATCGCGCTCACTGCGTCATTGACATAAATCGGCTGAATTTTATTTTTGCCGTTTCCCGCTACCAAAACAAAAAATGGGATTTTTATTACGGACGCGAATAACTTTTCGGCGGCATATCCGCCTCTGCCGTATATCATTGTCGGTCTTAGTATTACCGTATTAAGTCCGGAATTTAAAAATAATTCATCGGCTTCTTTTTTTGATTCCCCGTAACTGTCTTTATTTTTTCTGTAAATCGCGGCGGAACTTAAATGAATTATTTTTTTTATTTTATTTTTGTTAGCGGCTGAAATAATATTTTTCGCGCCGTCCACTATAACCTTTTTGTTTATTTTATCGTTTTGAGTGTTTGGCGTTGAAAGATTGATTATAATATCTTGACCTTTTGACGCTTTTATTAAATCATCTAAATTCGCCACGTCTCCGTATGTTAAATTTTTGCCTTTTATATGCGTATTTTTGCTGTTTCGTCTAATCAAATAAGTAACTTGATTATCTTTTAGCCTTTTTATCAAGTGCCGCCCCAGAAAACCCGTGGCTCCCAAAACCAATATTTTAGCCATTTTGCCTTTTTTTCTTTAAGAATTGCGTATAAATTATATGCGCAATTCAGCATCAAGAACACACTATTATGAAAGTTATGTTACTGGCCGCCGGCCGAAGCAAAAGAATGGCTCCCATTGAAGACAAAAACTTTATAAATCTTCTCGGGAAACCTTTAATCCAACATCAATTGGAAGCGATTGTCGCGAGCGGACTTAATGAAATAATTATAGTTGGAGGGGCTCATAATCTCGATAAATTAAAAGAAATCTCTAAAAATTTGGGGATTAATGCCGATGTTGTTGAACAAGAAAATTTGGAATTGGGAATGTGCGGCGCCGTTTTGGCCGCTAAGAAATTTATAAAAGGTTCTCCCGTTTTGGTTGTCAGCAGTAATGATGTGGTTGAAAAATCCGCTTTCGAACTTATTTTAAAACAAAGTGATGAAAAATTGGCAAGCAGTTTTATGCTCGCTAAGACCGTTAAAGAATATTTTTCCGGCGGATATTTAAAAGTTGATAAAGATAATTATATATCCGAAATCGTTGAAAAACCCGAAAATGGAAAAGAGCCGAGCAATCTGATAAATATCGTTTTGCATATACATAAAAAAAAAAAAAATCCTTATGAAGGGTTTTGGCAGCCGGTAAAATTCCCACGGCACATACATAAAGTATTTAATTTTTTGTTTGATAATGCTGAAAAAAATGTCGATGGTTCCGCGTCCGTCGCAGACAGCGCCGTAATTAAAGGCGATGTGATTATTGATGAAAATGTTAAAATTTTTGACGGGGCCGTTGTCAATGGACCCGTTTATATAGGCAAAAATTCAATTGTCGCGAATAACGCGCTTGTGAGAGACAGCAATGTCGGAGAGAGTTGCGTTATCGGATTCAGCACTGAAATCGCAAGAAGCTGTTTAGGAAATAATGTTTGGACGCATTCAAATTATATCGGAGACAGTGTCATCGGAAATAATGTTTCTTTCGGGGCCGGAACAATTACGGGAAATCTTCGATTGGACGAAGAGAATATCTTTGTGAATTGCGATGATAAGGAACCTCTGAAAAAATGCCCGGAGTAAAAATAGGCGGGGAAAGTTTCGTGGGAGCCGGTATTGTCGTGAACGAAGATATCCCAAAAAATAGTTTTGTGAGAGGAGAAATTAAGCTGAAAATTTCCGAAAATAAAAAAACAGTTGATGTAAAAAAAAGAGAGGAGTTCGCTCGCAAAGCTCGCTCACGCCATGAGATAGGCAACCCGCCCGCGGCGGGAGCCTTGGAATTAAAAAATAAACTTAAAAATGGAAACTAAACTTTCCGTCACGATCGTAAACTATAATCAGAAATATTTTCCCAGACTTTGCGTTGAGGCGCTTAAAAAAAGCGATGTAGATTTCGATTTTGAAATTATCGTATGTGATAATAATTCAAATGATGAAAGCATAGTTTTTCTTAAAAAGGCAAACGCGGACGGCGATATAAAATTGGTGTTGCCCGGTAAAAATTTGGGTTATGGCGGCGGCCATAATTTGGCTGCAAAACAATCAAAAGGTAAATATATCCTTATCTTAAATACCGATATCACGGTCGAGCCGGACACTCTGCAAAAATTAGTGGATTATCTGGATGAACATAACGACACTGGAATGGTCGGATCAAAACTTTTGTATCACAACGGAGAAGTTCAAAAATCATGCAGAAGATATTTTAAATTTTTCGATTTATTTATAAAAAGAACATTTTTAAAAAAAATTCCGCCATTCAAAAAGAGATATGAAAATTATATCATGGAAGATTTTGATCACAATAAAACTCAAGAGGTTGATTTGATTACCGGAGCTTTCATGATGATGCCAAGGAAAGTTTTCGATGAGGTTGGAGGTTTTGACGAAAGATATTTTTTATTTATGGAAGATTTTGATTTGTGCAGAAAAACGCATAACGCGGGATATAAAGTTGTTTATTATCCCGAGGCTTCTTCAACGCATTATCACAAACGCCTCAGTGACGGTAATTTGTTTAAATTGATTTTCAACAAAATCTCTTGGTATCACTTGGCAAGCGCAATCAAGTATCATTGGAAGTGGAGAAATGGGTAGGGCTAAGTCACACATGGTTGTTAGAATATCATTCTCATCCTATTTATTTTGCTTTGCCAATCTTCTTATTACCTCCGGATACCATTTTTTTTCCAGTGCTTGAACTTTTTCTTTCAGCGTCTCAGGTGTTTCGTTTGGAAGTATTTTACATTTTTTTTGAAGAATAATTTTCCCCATGTCCACTCCTTCTTCAACGTAATGGATTGTCATTCCGCTCTCTTTTTCTTTTGCCCTTAATACGGCCTCGTGCACACTTTTCCCAAAAAATCGCGGGCCGCAAAATTTTGGAATTAAGGCGGGGTGAACGTTTATAATTTTATTTTTAAATTGTTTCACAAATCCCGAAGTTAAAATTCTCATATAGCCGATAAGCGCTATTAAGTCGACTTTTTCTTTTTTAAATATTTCGGCTAATTTAAGATCGTACTCTTCGCGTATTTTATCTTGAGGAGTTCGCTCGCCCTGCTCGCTCACATCATGAGCTAGCACACCTGCGGTGTGCTTGCGATCAACAAAAACCGTTTTATATCCTTGTGATTCCGCCCTTTGAAGAGCGTAACAATTTTTCTTATCGCTGACGACAACGGCTATTTCTATTCCCGGCATCTTGCCGGCTTTTATTTCATCGATAATCGCCTGTAAATCGGTTCCCCGAGTTGAAGCCAAAACTCCTAACTTAAACATTGTTAATTTGTT
>JACROX010000004.1 GCA_016214225.1 Candidatus Peregrinibacteria bacterium
CATTATTTTTCTCCATGAAAAAATCTTGTGATCCTGTTTTCAGTATACCTCCACTGTCTTCTGGATAATTACCAACAATACTTAATTTGCTCAAATCAGGCTTTTTGTGATATAATTGTGTGTTAATTTTAACAAATGTCAGATGTTTATTTATTACAAACAACCTGCGAGTGGAAACGATTTGGGGAAACCAAAAGAAGTCGGCAAAGGCGGGAGAGAAGCCGTTGCCGAAACCGCGCATACAGGGACTGAACAATTAAAACTTGCCGTTGTTGAAAAAAGGCTTAGGAAAGGGGTAAGAGCACAAACGGAAGTTGCCATTGCCGGAATAAAAATTCCCGATCCTGAAAAAGCCTATAAAAATCTTGAAGAATCTTTGGCTCGTTTGAATAAATATTTTCATATCGATAGAAATGACATTTATTTCCGAAATTTCCCCGGACAAATTGTGGGAGGGTCAACGACTCAAGGCACGAAAATCGATCCTATCATGCTTATGCATCCGGTAGCCAGAATCGCTCATGTAATTGGTCACGAGCTTTCTCACAGGAAAGATACAGTGCAACATGAAGGCCTTGTTGAAGCTCATGTTAGAGCCATTGGCCTTGTTGAAGGAGAGGAGCCCGCTTTAAGAGTAACTGAAAAATATGAAACCGCCCTTGCAAGTTTCTATGAATTTATTTCCCGCATACGGAAGGGCAAAGATACAAATACTACGGTTAAAGAAATTTACAAACTTTATTACGAAGGCAAGTTTGAAGATATATATGAAATGTACAATAAAAGGTATGTGAATACGCTTCCGGAAGACAAACAAGATGAGGCTGTTGAATTTTTCTGGAGAGTGTTCCCGGAGCTTGATTATAACGAAAAAGGGCTTACTGAACCTATACCCCTTGAGCCGAAAAAACCCGCGGGAAAGAAAAAACCTGGCGATGTTGTTTCTATAGCCAGAGCCGGGGTTGAAAGAAGAAAGAAAGGTTTTGAAAAATGATTTTCTTGTAAGTTACATTGAATCTGCTGAATCAAAAAAAATTTCATGGAGGCCAAATTGGTTGAGGTAGTAGAACCTTCGAAAGATCGCGTTAAGCCGAGATGTATACATTTTGGCGTTTGCGGCGGATGTCAATTGCAGTTACTCCCTTATGAAAAACAGCTCGAGTTTAAACGACAGCATGTTGGCGATTCTCTGCAGAGGATAGGCAAAATCGAGGACCCTCCGGTTAATCAAATTATCGGATGCGAGCAGTCTTTTTTCTACCGAAATAAAATGGAATTTTCTTTCGGTTACGACAATGAAATGAAATTTGCCGCGGGACTGCATATGCCAAACAGAAGATATGACGTGTTGGATTTAAAAGAATGTTTTTTGCAGTCTGAATTTTCTGTTGAGATTTTACACGCGGTTAAAAATTTCGCCGCTGAGAAAAAATGGAAACCTTTTAAATATAATTTCAATGAAGGGCTTTTGAGATCCCTGTTTGTTCGCGAAGGAAAGCACACAAATGAAGTAATGGTAAATTTGGTCATGGGAGAAAATTTACCGGAAAATTTTGAAAAAGATTTGGAAGAACTTGTGAAAATTCTTGTTTCTTTGAATTGTGGCGACAAAAAAATAACATCTCTGTATTTTTCTCAAATCATAAGCAGAAGAGGAATCCCAAAAAGTGTTAAAGAAAGGCTTTTGCATGGCAAAAAAACATTAACTGAAAAAATGATTTTGAAAAACGGAGACTGTCTTGAATTCGATATTTTGCCGCAAGCTTTTTTCCAAGTTAATACTCTGCAGGGTGAAATTTTGTATGAGGAAGTGATTAATTTGGCCACTGCGGCGGGTACTATAGGGCTTTTTCTAGCCAAACATGCAAAGCAAGTGTTTGGGATAGAAATAAGTCCCATTGCCTCTAAAGCCGCGAATGAAAACGCGAAAAAAAATAATATTTTCAACATAGATTTTTATACAGGGGATGTTTCGAAGTTAATAAATGACATTAAAGAAAGACCTTCTTTAACAGTCGTAGATCCGCCGAGACAGGGACTCACGCAAAAAATAATAAAACAAATAAGCATGTTTTCGCCTAATCAAGTTATTTATGTTTCGTGCAATCCCGCTACTTTCGCGAGAGATGTTTTGTGGTTTAAAGAGTATGGATATAAATTAAAAACCGTAACTCCCGTGGATATGTTTCCGCAGACATATCACATAGAAACAGTTTCCCTCCTAGAGCGATAATTCTATTTTTTATATTTATCCAGCACGTATTTCCGCGTTTCTTTTTTATTTTTGAGTTTGTTGCTCAACTGTTTTTCGCGAATGTCCGCAAGAATTTTCCCGATTTTTTTGCCCGCTTTTATATTCAGCAGTTTCATAATGTCCTCCCCTTTTATCAGTTGTTTGGGCATTAATTTCAGTTTTGCTATTTCGTGTCTGTACTCTTTTTTAATTTCTTCGTAAAGAGAAAGGTCGGTTGGATTCGTGCCAAGAGCATCCGTGCGATAAACCTCAAGCAAATCCTCAAAACCCGGCATCAAGAACCAATGACGTTTTCTGTGATCGGCCATTTTTACCAACGGCATCATCATCATATGATGACGCACAAGCCACTCGACCATATCCACCGTTTTTTTCGGGAATTTTAATCTTGTGAGAATTTTTTTGGATATATCCGCTCCGACTTCCGCGTGCTGATCATATCTAATGCGTTTTCTGTCTATCGAGAAAGTATCATATTTCCCTATATCGTGAAGAAGAATCGCCCATCTTAGCGCGATAGAAGGCTCTTTCGCAGGCAGGGGATCGGGATCCATCGCTTCATCCGTGAGAGCATCCAATGCTTTTACAGTATGATCCCACACATCCCCTTCTTGATGATATTGCAGAGGTTGCGCCAGTCCTTTCAGTTTGCAAAGTTCCGGAATAATCAAATTCAAAATACCCGTTTCAAACAGTTCTTCAAAAGCTTTTCCCGCGTTTTTCCCGCTAATGATTTTATTTAATTCATCCTGTATTCTTTCCGCCGAAATTTTCTTTATCAGTTTAACATGTTTGCAAATCCATCTGTAAGTTTCAGGATGGTACTGCATCCCAAAATTATTTTTAAAACGCACCGCGCGAAGTATGCGCAGATGATCCTCTTTTATCCTTTCTTCCGCGTTGCCTATAAATCTTATCAACTTATCTTCCATGTCTTTTTGACCGCCGACGTAATCAATGATTTTGTCTTCCAACGGATCATAAAACATCGCGTTTATTGTAAAATCGCGGCGCATCGCGTCCTTTTTCGCGTCGGTAAATTCAATCGCGTCCGGACGACGACCATCGGAATATCCGCTGTCCGACCTGAATGTCGCGATTTCAAAAGTGTGATTGTTTTGTATCGCCAAAACAACTCCGAATTTTTTTCCTATTGGAATCGTGCGCTTAATCAATCTTTCAATTTCGTCGGGTTTCGCGGACGTAACAATATCAAAATCTTTCGGCTGAATTCCGAGAAGCATGTCTCTAACGCATCCACCGGCCCAATAAGCCTCATGGCCGGCTTTTTTAAGTGTTTCAATAATTTCGATTGAAGTCACTTTCATGTCTTTATTGTAACCTATCTTGAATTTTTCACAATTTCATTTATAATTTGCGACTAAAAAAGTAAATTTTCTTATGACTGATCCAAATAGGATAAGCGGTGGGTTTGATTCGGCGGGTGATGTGCATATTTCAAACGCTGATGAAAGGGCGAATGAAATTGTGTGGAAAATCTTGCAACAAGATTCGAGGCTGATTCATTTACTGCCGGAAGTACCACTTGAAGATGATTTTATCAAACGATTACGCAATGGCACGGACAATTCCGCCTCTGGTCAATTGAAAGAGACTGTTGGCACTTCAGCTGTTTTATTTAATCCAGTGAATGTCGCGCGCAGAATTGTACAGGCAATTATTGAGATTTGTCCCGAACTGGGTTTTCATTTGGACCGTGTCGCTGACAGAGCATTGGATATTGGAAGAGGGATGGATATTTCTTCCGATATATTGGATGTTGTTTATCAAGGCGCTCTTTTACATGATGTCGGGAAACTTGATAGCATCGTTGCCGATATCATTAAAAAACCATGCAGGCTTCCTCCCGATGAAAAATTGATGATTCGCATTCATCCCGTTTTAGGTGGCAGTGTCGCGGAAAAATTCGGCAGACATCCGTCCGTGGTCGAGATAGTAAGTGACCATCATAAAAGGCCAGATCATCATGGTTATCCTCGATTGGAAGATGGCGAAGAAATCCCTGTTCATGTTAGAATCGTAACTGTGGCTGATGCCGTGGAATCTATTTTGGGGAATCGTCCCGGGCGTAGAGCAGGAGATAAAGCACGTGTTATAGCTGAATTGGATAAAGGCACCGGCACTCATTTCGATCCCGATGTTGTTGCCTCCTTAAAAGGAATATTATGAAAATTTTGGGTATTGAAACTTCTTGCGATGAAACGGCGTGTTCGATTGTTGAAGATGGTCGAAAAGTTTTGTCTAACGTAATCGCTTCGCAAATAAATTTGCACGCAAAAACCGGCGGTGTTGTGCCTGAAATCGCCGCGAGAGAGCATATTTTAAAAATGATTTCCGTTTTGGATGAGGCTTTGAGTGTCGCTAAAATGACCTTCGATGATGTTGACGCAATTGCGATTACGAAAGGCCCGGGGCTTATAAGTTCGCTTATTGTCGGCACGGAAACGGCGAGCGTAATTTCGTATGTTAAAAATAAACCGCTGATTCCCGTTCAACATATTGTCGGACATATATACGCGAATTGGCTTGTATCTGATATGGAACCGCTGAAAAACGCGTCTTGCCGCGTCAACTTCGTCGCTTCCTCCTCGCCGTACAAGCTCCTTATTTGTAAGCTCGCTTCGTCTCACAACTGGCAAAGCCAGATTGTTCTCCTCGCTGCGCGCCTCGTTCGCAAACTCCTCGTTTCCTTGCAATCCATCGTTTTTCAGCGGTTCCATAGTTTTTCTTTTTTTTCTAATATTAAGTTTCCCATTTTGGTTTTAACTATTTCCGGCGGACATAATGAGCTTATTTTGATGTGCGGACATAATAGATTTGAAGTTTTGGGAGAAACTATCGATGATGCCGCTGGTGAAGCTTTTGATAAAGTCGCCAGACTTCTCGATCTTGGCTATCCGGGTGGACCTATTATTTCAAAAATTGCTAAAAATGGTGACCCATGTCGGTTTAAATTCCCCCGCGCGTATTTGGGAAAAGAAAGTTTTAATTTCAGCTTTTCCGGATTAAAAACCGCCGTTTTGAATGAAGTTAAAAATTATGTGAAACATGAACCTTCAGGATTAAACGCCAAACTTAAAGCTGATTTGGCGGCGAGTTTCCAGGAAGCCGTCGTGGATGTTCTCGTAAGAAAAATTAAAATGGCTTTAGAAAAATATCCCGAAGTAAAAGAAGTTCATTTGGCGGGAGGTGTGTCTGCAAATTTACGCTTAAGGGAAGCTGTTGGCTGCATGTTGGAATCATATGATCGCAAGCTTATTTTCAGGTATCCGAAATCAATAAAATACTGCACTGATAACGCGGCAATGATTGCCGGAGCGGCTTTTTACCTATACAAACTTGCTCCCAAAAAATTCAAGTCGCGAACAAATTTAACGCCAACTCTTTCTTTTGAGGTATTTTAGTGCTCTTGGAGTTCGCTCGCAAAGCTCGCTCACAGCATTGGCTAGAACACCTTCGGTGTTCTTAGTATTGTGGAATTGAAAAACCATGATACAATTACCTTCAGTATTCGTTAATGTTGTATATGGAGGAGTTCGCTCGCAAAGCTCGCTCACGGCAAAAGCTAGGCAACCCGCCTACGGCGGGTCGCTTAGAGGAATCCTTTTCAAAATCGGGATCGTTTCAAACTCCGAAGGGAGTGCATGATATTCTTCCGGCTGATCACGAGTATCATACTTTTATAAAAAAAGTTATAAGGCATAGATGCAGGCAGGCGGGTTTTCGCCGTATTTCAACTCCGATATTTGAATTCACGGAACTTTTTAAAAGAAGTATCGGCGACGGTTCCGATATAGTCTCCAAAGAAATGTACACATTTGAAGATAAAAAAGGCCGAAGTTTAACTCTAAAGCCCGAAAGTACGGCCGGAGTCGCGCGAAGTTATATACAAAACAACATGCAGGCCCTTCCTCAGCCTGTTCTTCTATATTATTTTGAACCTCATTTCAGGTATGACAGGCCTCAAAAAGGAAGATACAGGCAGTTTTGGCAATTTGGTTTTGAAATTATCGGAGAAAACGACCCCGCGCTTGACGCTCAATTAATTCAATTGGTAAGAAAAATTCATGAAGATCTCGGCATAGACGGCTTGTTTTCTTTGCAATTAAATACAATCGGAACACCCGAGGCCAGGAAAAATTACATGTCGGTTTTGGAAGACTATTACGCGGGGAAAGAAAGATCTCTATGTGAAAATTGCAAGGAGAGACTTCATAAAAACGTACTTAGGCTTTTGGATTGCAAAGAAGAAGATTGCAGAATTTTATCCGAACTCGCGCCCGCGATGCGTGATTATTTGGATCAGGAATCAATTGAATTTCATGAAGAATTAAAAGAATACTTGGATGAAATTGGAATTTCTTATGTTGAAAATCCAAAACTTGTCAGAGGACTCGATTATTACACAAAAACCGTATTTGAATTTTGGGATAAAGAAGAAGGCGCGCAAAATGCTGTCGGTGGAGGAGGGAGATATGACGGACTGATCGAGCTTTTGGGCGGTCATGCGACTCCGGCCGTCGGATACGCGGGCGGGATAGAAAGACTTATCGCAAACATGAAACGCGAAAAAATTCGTGTTCCATCAAAAGATGAATTGCATGTTTTTGTCGCGCAATTAGGTAAAGAAGCAAAAAAGAAATGCCTTAAACTTATAGACGATCTCAGAGAAGCCGGACTTAAAACCATGGGAGCGCTTGGCAAGGGGTCTGTCAATATTCAGCTAAGGCTCGCGGATAAATTCAATGCTCCTTATACCGTTTTGATAGGACTTACGGAGGTTCGCGAAGGTACTGCGATTATCAGAGACATGAAAAAGGGAATTCAAGAACATGTCAAAATGGAGAAAGTTCCCGAAAGACTCGTGAAATTGATTGGAGAGAAGAATTTGGACAAGTATTCTCCCGGAGAACTTTTGTATTCATAGGTATTTGGTGATATAGTTTTTTTGATGTTTCTGGAAATTCTATGAAAAAACTATCCGTATGGAGTTCGCTTCGCTCACGCTACTTGCTAGCAACCCTTCGGGTCGCTTGTTTGCTCCTGTTTTTTTTGGTTGGCTACAGTGTGTTTGCCGCTAATTTTTCCGATATTCCACAGGACAATAAAAATAAAAAAGCCATAGATTACTTAAGTGAGAATGGAAGCATTAACGGATACGGCGATAACACTTTCAAGCCGGATGCTTATTTAAATAGAGCTGAAGCCGTAAAAATCATTGTGAACGCTTTTAAAATTCCTGTTGAAGAAAAATATGACAAAAAATTTCCAGACGTAAAAGAGTCCGATTGGTTTTTTAAATATGTCATGGCGGCCGATAAGGCCGGTCTTGTTAAAGGCTATAATGACGGGAAATTCAAACCTTCAAATACGGTGAATTTGGCCGAAGCTTTAAAAATATTGTTCATAGCGGCAAAAGTTGATTTACCAAAAAATGTCGATTCGATTGTTTTTGCCGATGTCGCGCAAAACAGTTGGTACGCGCCTTACGCGCTGTTTGCCGGAGACAATAACATTGTTGTTTCCGACGATCAGGGGAATCTTAAAGCCGAGCAGCCGATGACGCGGTCCGTTTTCGCTGAAATAATTTATAGAACGATTATCGTGGCTCAAAATAATGGCAAACCTTTTCCCTTGGATATGTATTGGAAAACTTATGAAGGTAAAAATTTGCCGTTTAAAATGAAATATGACGACACCGAGTGGAATGTTATTGAAAATAATAATGATGTCGTTTTTTTGAAAAAAGACAAGGCCGCGCGTCAATTTTCAGCCGCTAAAATTTATCCCAATTCCGCGAGAATTTGGGTAACACTCGATGAAAATAAAGACGCCCTATCTAAAGATAAGTACTTCCAAAATATCTCAACATCTTTTCAAAACGCGAAATATACCGAATTTAAACTTGGTGATTTTAACGCTTTTGAAGTTTTATATTCCAAAGATCGCACCGTTGATTGGTACATATATTTGAATAACGGAAAAGTTCTTGTTGTTTATACTGAATTTGGCGGAGGATACGCCGGATTCAAGCTAAGGCAATTTATAAAAGGGATGTTATTCACATTGGAATATAAGGAAATTCCGGAGATTAAATCCTTGTCTCAAGAAGATAAAACTCAGTTTCTCAACACAATATTCAAAAATGTTTTGGTTGAAAAAACAGGGATGGAAATGTTAAATAAAATAACAGATAAAATAATTATTGAGACCGATACCGTGGGTGTCGGGACAGGGCCGGTGGATTATTATTTCAGTCAAGACTTGAATTATACTTTTAAATACGAACGCGCGGGTGATGTCATTCTTGATAAGAGGGAAGGCAAAACCAGCGCTTTTTAATTTTTAACTTAAACCACAATGTGTTTTTCAAAAATTTTCCCGAAGAAATATTTAACAAGTATTATTTCGATACTTGTGTTTCTCGCGGTTCTTCTTTCCGGAATCATTTATTCTCTCGTTCATAAAACACCTGAAGACATTTCTCCCGTTATATTTAAACTTTCGGGAAATGGCGCTCCGGCCGTAAATCCGAGCGGAAATAAAGTTCCCGATAAAGCGCCGAATGTCGCTCCTCCAACTACTCCCCCGCCATCCAAAGTAAAAACCAAATAAATGGATAATTTGAAATCCGAGTCTTTAAAAGCTCATAAAAAGTTTAAAGGCAAACTTAGCGTGGTATCAAAAGTTCCTCTTAAAACCAAAAAAGATTTGAGTCTTTATTACACCCCCGGGGTCGCCTTTCCATGCAAAGAAATCGAGAACAATCCGAAATTTGCTTATGAATACACATGTAAATCCAATATGATCGCCGTTGTTACGGATGGATCCGCAGTGCTTGGATTGGGCAATATCGGCGCGCTCGCCGGACTTCCGCTAATGGAAGGAAAATGCGTTTTGTTTAAAATTTTTGGCGGAATTGACGCCGTTCCAATATGCTTGGACACTCAAGATACCGATAAAATAATTGAGATTGTGAAAGCCATCGCGCCATCTTTAGGAGGAATAAATTTGGAGGACATAAGCGCTCCAAGATGCTTTGAAATAGAAAAAGTTTTATCAGGGTGTCTTGATATCCCCGTATTTCACGACGATCAGCATGGTACCGCAATCGTATGTTTGGCGGGACTTATTAACGCGTTAAAAGTTGTAAAAAAAGATTTTAAAAAAGTTGCAGTGGTTGTTAACGGGGCCGGCGCGGCAGGAATCGCCATAACAAAACTTTTACTTAAATATGGTTTTAAAAATATTTCTCTTGTTGATAGTAAAGGGCTTATTTATGAAGGCAGAGATGATTTAAATGAAGATAAAAACAAAATATCAAAGGTGACTAACTTAAAAAAATCAAAAGGCGATCTAAAAGATGCTATTAAAGAAGCTGATGTTTTTGTCGGCGTGTCAAAACCGAATTTATTAAAAGCATCCGATGTGAAACTTATGAATAAAGACCCCGTGATATTCGCGATGGCAAATCCCGATCCCGAAATAGCACCTAAGGAAGCCAAAAAAGGCGGAGCAAAAATAATCGCAACAGGCAGGTCCGACTATCCGAATCAAATAAATAACGCGTTGATTTTCCCCGGATTTTTTAAAGGACTTTTAAAAGGCAGGATCGGTAAAATAACGGATGAAATGAAAATTGCCGCGGCAAAAGCTTTAGCGGCAATGGTAAAAAATCCGACCGCCGAAAAAATTATTCCGAAAATATTCGATAAAGGAGTGGCTGATAAGATTGCGAGGGCAGTGATGAATGGTTAGTTCGATAGGAAACTGGCAAATATTTTATTTTGCATGGACGGCGAGTTTTCACCTTACTGTAATTCAGAAACATTTCAAACTCGCCTCGGTCGTCGCCAGCCGGATTATCAGTTTCATAAAATACTGCGGCTGGCTCCTCACGCCCCGCAAAATAAAATATTTTTCACTTTCCTAATCTTCGAATTTATAGATAGTATTAGAATCCGTATTATTCTCCAATGGAGGTTTTAGATTGAATTTTTTCGAAGGTTTTTCTGAAGTTTTTTTTGGCTTTGGCATCAGTTCGGTTGCCTTTTCAGCTGATTTCGCCCTATTGATAAGTTCATTAACATCAATCATAGGTGTTCGCTCGCTCTGCTCGCTCACGGTATTGGCTAGAACACCTCCGGTGTTCTTTGGCGTAGGATTTACCTCTTGTTTCTGCGGTTCTTCTTGTATCATACCGAGTGTGTGCTATTGAAATTCTCGCACGAAATTTATGACATTATATTCCGCGTCCATTAAAGTCATGTCGTTTATTTTGAATCCCGCGGCCTGCGTGTGGCCTCCCCCATTAAAATTTTCTGCGATTCTTGAAGCATCTATTGACGCGTTTGTCGTTCTTATACTTACCGAAATTGTTTTGTCCTCTTTCTCTTTCAACAGCAGTATAACTTCCGCGCCCGGAGCGTTTGTCATCAGTTCATCTATGATATCACCGGTTTGATCTTCGGAACTTTCAGTGCTTTTGAAATCTTGCTGGCTGACAACTGACCAAACAATTCTATATTTTTCATCTGTCTGAATTTTGGAAAGCACTCGACCCCAAAGCTTCAATTGGCTTAACTGTTTTGTTTTATATATATGCTGTATTATTTCTTGCTGGCGGGCTCCGTAAGATATCAATTGCGCCGCCTTGGCAAAAGCTTTTGGAGTTGTATTCGCGTTTTGAAAACTTCCCGTATCCGTGATAATTCCGGCTAAAAGAAGAGTCGCGATATCTTCATCAATCAATTCAATTTTTTCTTCTTCCGCTAATTTCTCCAAAATTGGAAGTAAAACTTCCGTTGTTGAAGAAGCCATTATATCCACATAGTTTATTTTTCCAAAATTCGCGTTTGAAACGTGATGATCGATATTTATTACCGTAATCTGATGAAATATCTCAACATTATTTTCGTAAAATTTACCGAGCTGGCTTAATTCCGCGGTATCGACGGTTATTATTAAATCGTAATCCAAATCACCTTTGGAAAATTTTACGTCATCTTCCGAAAATTTTCCTTCTTTAGGAGTTATTATTATGTTTAATTTATCTCCTTCCTTCTCGCTTTTTATTCTTTCAACATTGGTATTTTTGCAGTCCAAAGTTATTACGAAATCACCGTTTTCCACAATTTTGTTTCCAACGATTTTTGTTTCCGGCAAAAATCTAAGGATATCCGGAACCGTGTCCGCGCAAACTATTGTCGCGTTTTTTTGAAGTTTCCTAAATGCCAAATATAGGGCTACCGCACTCCCTATACTATCTCCATCAGGCGGACATGAAGGCAAAATAAGTATTTTATTACTTCTTTTTATCAAATCAATTACTTGTTTTTCGAGCTCGTTATTCATACCGGATTACGATTTATAATCTTTATATTCTAGAACAATTCTTGCAGTATGTCAACCATGCCTTATTGAGAAGGGGGTAATTGTATGCCCTGCCGAATGTTTTTTCAATTGAAGATTTTAAAATCCATGACCTTCAATTCCATCGATTTTCTGCCGTTCCAAATATGATTATTCAGGCTTCCAACAATATCCATATTTTTATGCCCTCTAATCGCATCGGCGAATTCGCCCATTTTAAAGGCAATCGCTTCTATATTTTGATTGTTTACGGTAATTGAAAATTTAAGATGTTCTTTTGATTTTCCAACTCTGTTAATGAATTTCGGGCTTATATTTTCCAGCACAAAGGTAGGGCTGGAGTTCCCCACTCCAAAAGGCTCTAGTTCTTCTATTTCATTAACAAGATTTTGATGAATGTCTTTTCCCTCAAGCTTACAATCTATTTCAATCGTTGGTTTTATGTCCATTTTTTTTAGTTTTTTAGCCGCGTATTCAATCAGTTTTTCACTGAATAAACTTAAATTTTCTTTTTTTATACTAAACCCGGCGGCTTGAGCATGGCCTCCAAAAGCTATTAAATGATCTCCAAATTTTGTCATGGCTGAAATGATATCGAAATATCCCGGGCTTCTCGCGGAAGCCACGAGAGTTTCTCCCATATCCTGCATAATAATTGCAGGACGCGCATATTTTTCCGCCAATTTACCGGCTATAAGGCCTATAATCCCTACGTGCCAATTTTCATTGCCAACTATAATAACTGGAGGTATTTCTCCGTTTTTCAATAATGTTTCTTCCGCTTCCGCCAGGGAATTAGCCGTCATGTCCTGACGCTGTGAATTCAGCTTTTCCAAGGCTTCTCCGAGAGCGTTTATTTTCTCGTTTTTCTCTTCCTGTAACAATAAAGACAGTGCCAAATAAGGATCACCAATTCTGCCCGCGGCATTTATTCTTGGAGCGATTCTAAATCCAACGGAATATGTATCAATCGCTTTATCCTTATCCAGAGATGATAAATCAATAATTTTTTGCAAACCCGCCCATTTTGTTTTGTTCAAAATTTCGAGTCCTTTTTTAACTATAAATCTATTTTCGCCCTTAAGCGGGCCTAAATCCGCGACGGTTCCAAGCGCCGCCAAGTCCGTCAGAGTGAAAATAAAAGATTCTTCCCCCGTAAGTCCATGCGCGAGCTTTAAAGCGACTCCTGCGCCCGTTAAATGTTCATAAGGATAACTGTTATCATATTTCGGATGAATTATCGCAATCGCTTTATCGGGAATATGTTTTGGAATCGTATGATGATCGGTGACAATCGAATCTATTCCATAAGATTTTGCCTTTTCTATGGCGTTTTTACATGAAATTCCACAATCCACGGTTATTAAAAGTTTTACATTTTTCTCTTTAAATTCATCTATAAATTTTTCAGATAAACCGTATCCATCTTTGAGTCTGTTTGGGATTCTGTATGAAACATTTGCCTTTAATTTGCGCAGAGTGTGGACCAAAATAGCGGTTCCCGTAATCCCGTCAACGTCATAATCTCCAAAAATAATTATTCTCTCTTTATTTTCAATAGCTCTAACTATTCTTTCCACGGCAACTTTCATGTCTTTAAAGAGAAACGGATCATTGAATGATGTTGTTTCGTCCAAGCCTGAAAAGCCCCTATTTGCCATGAGTTTTTCCATCACAGTCATGGAGGGATTGCTGTTTTTTATAATCCAATTTTTCCCCAGCACCGACATATCCTTAAAATTATTTTTTTTCTTTTGCTTTATTTTTCTTCCACATCGCCATTGCCTCCTCTGGAGTTTTTGCCTTGTCTTTGCCAAAAACCCAAGTATGACGCGATTTGATTTTGTCATATATATCGGAAACCACATTGTCCAAATTAAAATACCCATGCTCTTTGGCTATCTGTGAAATCATAACTATTTGGAATAAAACGTCTCCCAGTTCTTCTCTTAAATTCGCGTGATCGGCGTTTTCAATTGCCTGCGCTACCTCGTCAACTTCATCTTTTATATATTTTAACATGCTTAAAATCGTCTGATCTCTATCCCATGGACAGCCTGTGTCAGACCTTAATTTTTCAGCAATTTGTTTTAAATCTTTAAGTGTTCTTTTCTTTGGCATTTATGTATTTTTTAAGCTCTTTTGGTGTCAGCCATTTGACATTATCATATCTTCTAAACCATGTCATTTGCCTTTTCGCGTAGCGTTTTGTGTTCATTTTAAGAATGGTTATACATTCTTCGAGGGACTTCTTTCCTTTTATATAAGGGATTATTTCTTTTGCTCCGAGCGCGGACATTGAAGGCAAGTTTTTTTTATATCCTTTTGAAAGCAATTTTTTAATCTCGTCCACGAGTCCCCTCTCAACTTGTCTGTCCACGCGTGCCGCTATACGTTCATAAAGCTCTTCTCTCGGCCATGAAATGCCTATAATGAAAAGGTCGAATTTTGGATTTTCTTTTGCTTGGTAAGCTCGCTTCGTCTCACAACTGGCAAAGCCAGATTGTTCGCCTCGCTGCGCGCTCGCGCCGTGCGCTCGCATAATTTTGTTCTTATTTTTGGCTAAACTTACTTCAATCGCCCTTATAACGTAACGAAGATTATTCGGATGTATTTTTTCCGCCGTATTCTGATCCAGTTTTTTAAGCTTTTCATGAACGTAAATATTTCCTTTTTCTTTCGCCTCTTTTTGCAGAGTCGCGCGCAATTTTTTATTCGGAGGAATTTTTGGGATATTATATCCTTCAATAATCGCGCTTATATAAAGGCCCGTTCCTCCCACAAGTATAGGTGTTTTCCCTTTTTTATATATTTTTTCAATTATTTTTAACGCTTCTTCTTTGTACTCCGCCAAGCTTAAAGTTTTGTCCGGACTTACAATTTCGATCATGTGATGAGGTATGCCTTTTTGTGATTTGGAAAGAATTGTATCCGCGGCAATTCTCATCCCCTTATATATCTGACGAGAATCAGTGGATATTATTTCTCCATCTATTTCTTTGGCAATTTTTAAAGATAAATCTGTTTTTCCCGAAGCGCTAGGGCCTAAAACCACTATCAACGGTTTGTTGGAGGATTTTATAATTTTTTTTAAATCAGACTTTAATGGCATTTTTTATTGTTTAATATTGGTATTTTTGTAATATTTTATGTTCTTTGTCAACTTTTTTATTTGGACTTTATTATTTTTTATGGTAGTTTAGCCGTCGTCATAGACAGTAGGCATTAGATCTTCATCTATATTAAGACCTGCCGAGACGAAATTTATAAGAGAACTTTTTGTTTCGATGTCTATAGATTGTATGGATATCGATTTTTTTATAAAATTAATATGGCCGTATCAAAGTCAAAAAAACAAGGAATTCTTGACGCGCTTAAAGGGCAAATGAAGGACGCGAAAGCTGTTGTTTTTGCCGACTATCAAGGACTTTCCGTAAAAGATTTAAAAGCGTTAAGAAGACTTCTCACCGACAAGGGAGTTGAGATTAAAGTCGCCAAGAAAACTCTTATCAAATTGGCGGCGAAAGACGCGGGATATTTGGATATTCCGGATAATGTCATGGAGGGGCCGGTAGCGGTTGCTTTTAGCATGGAAAGTGAAGTTGCCGCGGCCAAATGTCTGAATGAATTCGCAAAAAAGAATCAAAATCTTAAACTGAGAGGAGCTCTGTTTGGAGGCAAAATTTTATCTATTGCCGAAACAAAAGTGCTTGCGACAATCCCAAGCAAAGAGGAGCTTATTTCCAAGTTTATTTATCTTATCAAATATCCCGTCAGCGGATTTCACGGAGCGCTTCACGGTGTTCTTTCCGGATTTGTCCGCGCTCTTAACGCTGTCAGAGAAAAAAAGGAACAAACGGCTTAATAAATTATTTATAGACATGCTTAAAAACTATCAGATACAAGGCGCCAGAAAAGTTTTGATTCGCAGTGTACTAAATCGTACAGGAGAATCAAAATTTTTCTGCAACACAGTAGATGATAGTTTTTAAGCATGTCTTTATATCAATTAACATAAAAAATATGTCTGACGAAATATCTCTAAGCAAGGACGCTGAAAAGATTCTTGAATTGGTTGAAAAATTACCGGTTATGGAGCTTGCCGGTCTTGTAAAAGCTCTTGAAGAAAAATTCGGAGTTAGCGCGGCCGCTCCGGTTATGATGGCCGCCGCAGGCGCTCCGGCAGGAGCAGCCGCAGCCGAAGAAGAAGGAGATGGCAAAAAAACTGTCATTTTGGCAGGTGCCGGAGGTCAAAAAATCTCCGTAATAAAAGTTGTTAGGGAACTTACCGGTCTTGGCTTGAAAGAGGCTAAAGATTTGGTTGATGGCGCGCCAAAACCTGTAAAAGAAGGGATTGAAATGAAAGACGCGGAAGAAATGAAGAAAAAACTTGAAGAAGTTGGAGCTTCCGTTGAAATTAAATAGGGAATAGTTGTCTAAGGATTATTAAAGGCCTCCCTGTTGATATGGGGGGCTTTTTTGTTGAGGATTTGGTCCACACGTAGACTAGCGCTTGGTAATTATCCAGAAGACAGTGAAGGTTTTGGGGAACCATTGAGCGGGGCCGCTGAGCAAGGTGGCTTGGCTGATAAATCTCCATTAAATCCCTTGGACGTAAAATCGGAAGATCAAAAAGATTCGGCTTTCATTCATGGCATTGTAAAAACGGAAACCGAAGGCCAAGAGAAAATACTTGAAGCCGCGCCTGAGATTGACCTGTCTCTTTTGCAAGAAGTTGCCCCTCCAAAAAGCATTTTGCTTTTAGTTTTGAAAATTGCCACCGCTTCAATCGCGGGACTTGGTTTTATTTCAGCAATCTTTTTCACTTCGCAATCCACCGGTTGGTTTGATTCGTTAAATTTATCCAATGTCTCAAAAGATTTTTCTTCTTCAAATTTGGAAATTATAAATCTGCAAACCGATTTGAATTTTTACAAAATACTCTCAGCCAAAGCTTATTTGGATAATTTCAGCTATTTGGGCGATACTTACATGCAAAAATTTGAAATTAAAGGCAGTCAAACCGCCGACAGCGTGGAGAAAAAAGATGCCGAAGAACAAATGGCTCAATTGCGCGTCGACTTGAGAGGGAAATTTCTCGCGGCAAGGGATAAACTTTCAGGATCTTTGGCTGTTCCTTTAGTCAGTCAAGACCTTAAAACAACCACCGATGCCGATAACGAAACTTTGTTCAAAGAAAAATTAACCGCGAAATTAACTTCAAGCTCAAATGATTTAAAGGCCAGTGAAGATCCCGAAGCAAAACGCAATTATAAAAATTATCTTCAATCAATAAATCTTGTCGCGAATAGCGCCTTAAAGACTCTTTTAATCGGAACGGATTTCGACGCTTTATCTGATGACCAACTTTATAAACTGATAAAAAACGTTAACGCTTTGGTGGTGAATGACATGAGCGTTATTCAGAAAATAAAAGAAAAACGCATTAAATGGTCGGATATCATGAATGAGCTGGAATTAAGAACCATCGCGGTGGATAAATATTACAGCGATAATTTGTATAATCAACTCGGCGGAATCCGCTACTCAAGCTATGATTTTGAAAGCGACAGCAGAAAAGTCATGATTTCCGGAGATACAAAACTTTTCAATACTACCAATTTCACAATGATCGCGGACTTGATAGATCAACTCAACAGTTCTCCGTTTTTCAAAAACGCGGAAATGAAATCATTCAATAAATCCGGAGCGACCGATACCGGATATACCGCGTCATTAAAGCTTGCGTTGGATTTAAAATTACCTAAAGAATAAATTTATGCCTAATTTATCTTACTTAATATTAAGCAACAGACAAAAAAACCAAGTGAAAGCTTACGCGATACTTTTGACCGTTCTTTTCGCGATCGTGTTTTTTTATTCGTTCCAAAAGTGGCAAGTATATTCGGCTTCAAGAGAAATCGTGAAAACAAATAAAGCGCTTGTTTCCGCTCTATCAACAAGTTCAAGCGCGGAAAAGAGCGTTTATGAATTAAACAAATCCGAGTTCGGAGATTTAAAAAAAGAAATCGAGGAAAGGCTTAAAGAAGTGTTCCCTCTTGGAGACGACTATACTAATTTAACGAGAAAACTTGATATCTTTGAAGGAAATTTATCAAAGAAAAATGACCCTTTTGAAATATCAAGCATCGAATATCAAGCCCCCGTTAAAACAAGCAATTATTCGATGCTTCCTTTGACAATGAATATCAGGAGTTCAAAGGAAAATTTTAAAAAATTTCTTCATTCGGTTGAAAATTCCGGGTCTTTGAAAGATAGAGTCCGACTTATGGATATATCCTCAATAAGGCTGAATTTCGAAGAAAAATCCGATCAAAAAGATAAAACCGCGCCGGAAATAATTACTTTCACAGTACAAATTAACGCTTACTTTCAATAAAAGTGGATAATCCGACTAATCAACAAGTTGCAAATCCTCCGTTAGCTGTTTGCCCGCAGCCCGTTGCTCAACCGCCCGCGCAAACTTCACCGCAACCCGCCGCGCAGCCTGCCTCAGAGACAAAGCCGGTTCCTCAACAGCCCCCTGACGATAAGCTAAAACAGCTTCAAGAAGCCATTTTAGCGGCAAATATTCCACAGATGGTAATGATGGCGATAAGTTACGCTTTGGAAATACGCGCGAGTGATATTCATATTGAGCCGCTCGAAAACAGGGTTCGCATCAGATATAGGGTTGATGGAGTTCTACGGCATATAGTTGAATATCCGACAAATCTCCATCCCGCAGTGGTTTCAAGAATAAAAATCATGTCGAATTTGAAAATCGACGAACAAAGAATCCCTCAGGACGGACGCGCCGACGTTACGACAAAAGAAGGGCGCGCGATGGATCTCCGTGTTTCCACACTGCCGACCGTCAACAGTGAAAAGATAGTTATGCGTATTCAAGACAAATCCAAAAAAATTCCGGATTTGCCGGAACTTGGAATCGCGGGAGTCAGTCTTAAAAATTTGGAGGCGGCTTTGCAGTCGCCAAATGGAATTATCATCACGACGGGGCCCACCGGATCGGGAAAAACAACGACGCTTTATTCCTGTCTGATGCGCTTGAATAAAACGGAAGTTAATATTTTGACAATTGAGGATCCGGTGGAAATTCAAATGGATGGACTAAATCAAAGCCAAGTTCATCATGATATAAATTACAATTTTGAAACAGGGATGAGGGCCGCGCTGAGGCAAGATCCGAACATTATAATGGTTGGAGAAATCCGTGATAAAGAAACCGCCGACACTGCTATCGAAGCTTCGCTTACAGGACATCTTGTACTTTCCACTCTTCACACGAACAGCGCTGTCGAGTCGATTACCCGTATTGTGAATATGGGCATACAGCCTTATCTTTTAACTTCAACTCTTGAACTTATTATCGCGCAAAGGCTTGTCAGAAAGATGTGTCAAAAATGCAAAAAGCCGGTAGAAACCAGCCCTGAAATGATTGAAATAATTAAGAAAGCGATGGAAAAACTTTACGTGAAAGGAGAAATCGATCCGGAACTTTTGAAAAATATGCAGTTTTTTGAATCTCCCGGGTGCGCGGAATGTAACAATATCGGATATAAAGGACGAGTCGGTTTGTATGAAGTTTTGAGGATTAACAATGAGATAAGAAAGCTTATTTTGAGTGGAGCGACGACTATGGATATTCAAGAAGCCGCTCAAAAAAACGGGATGGTAACTCTCGAACAAGGAGGAATTATCAATGCTCTCCAAGGCATGACGACTATTGAAGAAGTATATAGAGTATCACGTAAATCGGAATAATTATGCCGACACAATCGACTCAAAATTTGGCGACGGCCGGACAGGAATCTTTTAAGCTTAAAGGGCAGGAAGAGGCTAAAAATCGTGTTGTCATAAATATTCAAGAAGATAAAACCGGAGGTATTGTTTTGGATAAAAAACAATACGCGGAAGTTGAATTGACGGGGAATTTTTTTGTTGATCTTGGAAGAAAAATAAATCATTGGCTTTTAACTCATTCAAAAATAAAACTTGAAGCAAAGGCCAATTTTTTCCATCTGCTTTCCGTGATGATTGACGCGGGAATCCCGATGGTAAAGGCGTTAAGATCGCTTGTCGCTCAGAACGATTCAAATCCAAGACTTCAACTGATTTTAAATGGGATTGCGGGAGATGTTGAGGCCGGAGAAAGTTTATCGGGATCCATGCTTAATTATCCCGATGTATTTATTGAGCAAGAAATCGGAATGATCGAATCCGGAGAAGCTTCGGGCCAACTTGTTAAGGTACTTGAAAATTTGGCTAAAGACACGGAAAAAGCTCACTCGATAAGGAGCAAAGTAAAAAGCGCGATGATTTATCCGCTGGTAATATTTTTCCTTCTTATCGCGGTTGTCGTCGCGATGATGGTGTTTGTTATTCCAAAATTGAAAGACTTATTTGCCAACAGCGGAGCCGAATTACCGATGATTACAAAAGTGGTTGTCGGAATAAGCGATTTTATGGTTAATCAAAAACTTATACTTATCGCGGCAGTTATTGTCATTGTTGCCGCGTTTATGATTATCAAAAAAACGGATTTCGGGAAATACGCTCTGGATAAATTTACGATAAGCGTGCCAATATTCGGGCGTCTTTTTACGCTGGCTCTTTTGTCCAGATTCGCGAGATCGTTGAGTAATTTGATAGATAGCGATCTTTCAATCATAAAAACCATGGAAATCACCGCAAATTCAATGGGCAATGAGGTCTACAGGAAAAGGCTTTTGCTCGCCATGGAAGACATAAAACAGGGTATCCCTTTGGCTGAAAATTTAACGGACACAAATTTATTTCCACCGATGCTGGTCAGCATGATTGATATTGGAGAAAAGACGGCGCAACTGGATAAAATCACGGCGAAAGTGGCTGATTTTTACGAAGATGAAGTGGATACCGCTGTATCAGGAATATCAAAAATAATCGAGCCGGTGATGCTTATTTCAATCGGTGTTGTTGTAGGAACCGTCGTGGCGGCGATAATGCTGCCTATCATGAAACTTACAAATGTATCGGGGGGACTGTAAGGGAGCCTCTGAAAAACGTGCTGAAAAATGAGTAATGCTTTTGGCCGGATTAAAAATACATGCGCCTTTTTAAAAATTCTTCCGGAGTATATGCCTTCTCATAAGACTCTATAATTTTTTTGTCCCAGCTGATTAGAGGAGTTCTTGTTAATAAAGCGGCTGTCGCAATAATGGCGTCGGAAGTTTTTAGTTTATTAAAAAAGTTAAACTCTTTAAACATGTTAAAAAAACTAAGATCCAAGTTGAAATACTGGAAACAATCGAGATCGAAGAAGTTTTTAAATTTCCTATAATTCAATTGATAATCGAGCAGATGCAGCTTTTTCAGGTTATGAAAAACTTCAAATAAAACCACGATAGGAATCAGAAATCTTCCCCCACAATCCGCCATCTTATCAAAAAATTCTTTAGATTTTTCGTAATGTATTTCGGTCGTTTTCATTAAAGGAATCAATACGCTCGAATCAACCGTTACATTTTTAGTCTTCATATCCTCTGTCTTTACGAATTAATTTTACCGCGTCAAAGGGGGCATCATTCGACTTTTCGGACTTTAGTGAATATTGATCGATATTTTTCAGGTATTCTTTCATTGTCTTCGGAAAATTGTATTGTTTATCGGTTATTCTTTCAACAAAGGGCTGTGAATAAAATTTTATCGGATTAAGCTCCGCCAATGGTTTAGATCTTTAGATAAGAACAAATTTAACGCCTTTATTCAGCTCTTTTTTTATTTTCGGGAAATTCATTCTTAATTCTTTTACCGATATTGTTTTTGTCATAAGATTTAAAGTTAAACTTTAGATTATCTTAAGTTTAACATATTTTAATTGAAATGACAATAATTTTACAATAAAAATCAATTATAATTTGATTCTAGCAATCAAAGTTAAAGTTTTCCTAAAATTCATGGAAAAACATTTGCGCGCTGGTGAATTTACGCAAAAATAAAATGGTAATTATCCAGAAGACAGTGAAGGTTTTGGGGAAACAGATTTTTAGCTGAAGAAATTAGTTTTTCACAGCTTCAATCTTTTCCAATTAA
>JACROX010000008.1 GCA_016214225.1 Candidatus Peregrinibacteria bacterium
CAAATCAAATTTATTCACAACTTATCCAAAGTGGTCGGTTTTAACCTTGAATGTGGGCAAATCTCTTGACATAAAAAATCTTTAAAATACATTTGACAACAAATTAATAAGGTTATATACTATAACTAGTTTTAAAACAAAAACAAAAGATCATTTACATTTTAGGCCTTAATTTCCCTCGAGAGAGCTGTGTTTGCTCGTTTATTATCTTTTGATAACAGATCTGTGAACATAGCTCCCTCTAGGGAAATATCTGTTTCTTTCTTGTTTTGGTCGCTTCTGGCTTCACCGCTGAAAATAACCGTAAACAGGAATTGGGCTAATCTTTCTAGCAATAGGAAGATGTGTCTCGACTTTACGTCGGAACTGCATACTAGCATTAAAGTTATTTTTTTCTTCACTTAGGGTGGTGCCTAAATGATTTCAAAAAAATAACGCAAGTACATTTCTTTATAGGTAGTACTGTAAAGATTGCGCCTGTTGACATTGAAAGTAGTATGTAATGATATTTCTTTCTAGAGCAGCACCAGAAAACCGTGTTCTTACATATTAATATTTAGGACACGGTTTTTTTTATCGTACGATAGTGAACCTCTAAAAATCTATCTCAACTTCTTCACCGTATTTTGGAACATGTACGTCATTGAATCCATTTACTTTCAAAGCTTCCGTAAAAGCCGTCAGTTGTTTTTGTTCACCATGTACTAAAAAGATTTTCTTTAATTCTTCAATTCTATGGATGTAATCCAAAAGATCGCTTCTGTCCGCGTGCGCGGAAAACGCGTCCATCACATAAACTTGAGCTTTCACCCTGTACGGATCTCCGAATATATTTACTTCTTTTTCTCCATCAACAAGCTTTCTTCCCAATGTATAAGAGGCCTGATATCCGACAATAAGCACAACGGTTTTAGGATTTTCAATATTGTTTTTAAGATGATGCAAAATTCTTCCATGCTCGCACATTCCGGAAGCGGAAATAATAATCATCGGACCTTTTTTATCGTTAAGTCCCTTTGATTCTTCAACACTGTGAGTATATTGGAGATTCCCGAAACCAAAAGGATTTTTTGCGTTATCAATAAATTCTTTACGCGTTTCACTGTCAAAACACTCAGTATGAGAACGGAAAACCTCGGTTACATTTCCAGCAAGCGGACTGTCAACATAAATGGGAATAGGTGGAATTTTCTTTTTTTGTGAAAGAATATTTAAATAATAAACAATTTCTTGAGTGCGCTCCAAAGCGAAAGCGGGAATAAGAAGCTTCCCGCCATTTTTGCAAACTTGATTCACTATGGCCGCCAAATCATCTTCAATGGTTTGTACCGCCTCATGAAATCTATTGCCATAAGTACACTCTGTAATCAAAACATCCGTTGGTGGAATCAATTGAGGATCTTTTAAAAGCGGAAGTCCGCGTCTTCCCAAATCTCCGGTAAAACAAAGTCTTAAATATTTCTTTTTTGTTTTATCGTAAAAAATAAGATGGGTTAAGGCTGATCCCAAAATATGACCTGCATCATAAAACGAGGCCACAAGCCCATTGGTAATGACAAAACTTTGTTCATAACTTACTCCGTGAAAAAGCTTAAGCGTATTTTCCGTGTCTTCGGTGGTGTAAATGGGATCCTGATATTTAAGATTTTTTAATTTTTTCTTTTTTTTCAACCATTCCATTTCTCTTTCTTGAATAAACGCGCTGTCCAACAACATATAATTGCATAAATCACGCGTGGCGTGAGTGCAGTAAATGGGCCCCTTATATCCTTGTTTTACAAGATAGGGAAGATCGCCGCTGTGATCCATGTGCGCGTGTGAAAGAATAACCACGTCTATCTCTTTTGGGTCAAATAAGAGATTTCTGTTCTTCTCTTCCGATTCATCGCTTCGCCCTTGAAACATCCCGCAATCTAGAAGAATTTTTTTATTATCAAAAGTAATAAGATGTTTTGATCCCGTAACTTCGCCTGCCGCTCCCGCGAATAAAATTTTCATGGCTAAATTATATCAAATTTAAATTCAGTAACCAACCTCAATAACACCGTTTCTGATTTCGATTTTCATTTTTTCATCATAATTGCCATAGCCTATAAAGCGTTCTATCCACTCGTTAAATTCATCTTTGGTCATAAGTCTCGGTTGTGATTTTTGGCTTTTTAAAGGCATAAGAGACACCTTCGTTTTCAAGGCGCCATCATCGGTTTTATCCAGAGTGAATTTTATCGCCAATTCTTCCTGCGTATCTTTCGACCAATATTGATCGAAAATAAAATTTCCCAAAGAATAAAAAATAAGTTTGCCGTTATACTCTCCAAAACTTTGAACGACATGAGGATGATGCCCTATAATAAAATCGGCTCCGGCATCCATAAAATCATGAGCCGGATTTATTTGAACCGTTTTACTCGGCTTGTGTTCATATTCATATCCCCAATGTATAGAGATAATTAAATAGTCGACTTTAGGTCTTACTTCCTTAATTAATTCAACTGCCTTTTCTTTATTAAGTTTAAAAGTTACATCGGTAAAACAAATAAAAGCGTAAGAAACGTCATCAGTTTTTCCGTAATAAACACTGTTTTTATCGGCTTCCTTCGGATGACCGCACCATCCCAAATTATTTTTTTCCAAAGTGGAAATAGTCGAGTCGCGGCCGTCCCAACCTTGATCCAAAGCATGATTGTTTGTTATTGAAAAAACATTAAACCCTTCGTTTTTCAGAAAAGGAGCGATATCTTCATTGAATCCAAAAACCATGGACGTGTCGGATTTATACCCTTTGCCTTTTATCGGACCTTCCAAATTCGCGAACACAACATTCGCGTCTTTAAAAATATTTTCTTTATCGGTTTCAAATTTTTCAAAAATATAATCTTTGCCATATTTATCAATCAAAGTTCTCACATATCTTCCAAGCATAATGTCGCCAAAAGCCGCGACGGTCAGGGATTTTTGCTTAGGCGCGGGATCTCCCCAATCGGGTGAGATATTTTTTACCGTGGTGATCACTTCTTCCTCTTCCATGGAAGGAACAGCCATTTCTTTAATTACATCGCCCATCAAAAGCTGACCTTCATATATTCTGAAAATAAGAAAGCCCGCCAATAATGTTCCTGCGAGAAGGAATATTTTTTTCATTAAACGTCTAGCATTTTATTCAATTCTCCGGACCCATCCAAAGCTTTTAAATCATCTCCGCTCCCAATATGATGCCCGTTGATAAAAACCTGAGGAGTATCGGTTCTTTCTCCGGATTTCATTTCCATTTCTTTCTCAAGCGCCGGATCTTGATCAATTATCAATTCTTCGTATTTAACGCCTTTTTTCTCAAGCATCTCCTTGCATTCTTTCGAATAAGGACAATAAGATTTAGTATAAAGAACTACATCAGCCATAAGTTTTTAATTATAATTTTTGATAATTATATCACGAATTATGATAAAATATAAATATGGTAAATATTTATACGGACGGCAGCTGTCTTGGAAATCCGGGTCCGGGCGGGTGGGGAGTGATAATTATTTTTAATGGAGTTCGCTCGCAAAACTCGCTCACGGCAAAAGCTAGGCAACCCGCCTGCGGCGGGAGCCTTGGTAAGGAAATAAAATTATCCGGCGGCGAAGCAGACAGCACGAATAATCGCATGGAAATGACAGCGATTATGAACGCGTTAAAATGGCTTAATACTCAAAAAAATATTGAATCGGAAGATGTAACGATTTACAGCGATTCAAATCTTCTCATACAAACATTAAATAAAGGATGGAAGAAAAAAGCCAACAAAGATTTATGGGCGGAAATAGACAAACTTCGCGGTTGGCTCAATATAAAATGGGAATGGGTAAAAGCTCACCACACAAATAAATACAACAATGCGGTAGATAGAATCGCTCTTAAAGAGGCCGAAAAACAAAAAAATAAAAA
>JACROX010000025.1 GCA_016214225.1 Candidatus Peregrinibacteria bacterium
TGAGAAACGCCGTTAATCATACTTTGTTCTTTGAAAATCAGTGTTTATATCAATGTTTTGTTGTGAAAAAAAATTTTATCAATTATCATCACCTCATATTCCAAGGAACCTTCACGGGCTCAGTTGGACAGAATCCCGCCATGATCTGTACCCCAAAAAGTGGGCACTAACAAAAAAAACTTATGGAATTCGATTACACCGCAGCTACGACAAAAACTTTTGATGAAGCGGTTTCAAGCGTACAAGATGAAATCACAAAAGCCGGCATGAGCGTCTTATATATCCATGATGTGCAAAAAAAATTAGCCGAGAAAGGATTTAAACGAGAACCATTCAAGATTGTTGAGTTTTGCAACGCAAAGTTTGCGAATGAATTTTTGAAAATTGACACCAAAATCGGTCTTTGCATGCCATGTAAAATAAATGTTTACGTCAAAGACGGCCAAACTTTTATTTCCGGCATGCGCCCGATTATTCTGCCGCAATTTTCCCCTCAAGCAAATTTTGGCGAAATACCAAAAGAAATCGATCAAATCATTCAAAACATTATCGATAACGCGAAATAAATCAAAATAAGCTCAAACATTAAATATCACCCAAAATTAAAATTTTCTTAAAAAATTTTTACATTTTACTTAAAAAACAAGCTATGGCAACATATGGGTAATTTCACTCACTGGCACATATGCCCTCCGAAAAACAAACATGTCAGACGTGTAAAAAAGATTTTTTGATTCTTGAAGAAGAAAAAGCATTTTACAAAAGGAAAAATCTGCCATCTCCCACGGATTGCTCAAAATGCCGCCAAGACACAAGGCTCGCGCTCAGAAACGAACGTAATCTCTACAAAAGAAAATGTGACAAATGCGGTCAAGACATGATCTCGCCATATTCCGCGGATTCGCCATATGTCGTTTATTGTCAAAAATGCTTCTGGGAGTATACGGGATAAGTAGCGAGATTTGCGGACTAATCCTTTCTTATGACATTCGTGGAAGAATACAAAAAGCTCCAACTAAAAATGCCGCGCCTAAGCGCGTATCAAATCGAGAATATAAACAGCAATTATGTTTATAATTGCAAACACGTCAAAAACTGTTATTTGATCGCGAACGCGGTGGAAAACGAGGACTGCATGTATGGCCGAGATATTTATGACAGTAAGAATTGTGTGGATTGCGACCACATAAAAGGTTGCACGCTTTGTTATGGATGTTTAAACGCGCAAAACTGCTATAACTGCGACCATTTTCAAGACTGCTCGACTTGTACGGACTGCCAACACGGATATTTTCTGAAAGGCTGTCAAAATTGCGTGGGATGCGTTGGACTTAAACAGCAAAAATTCCACATATTTAATAAATCATATAACGAAAAAGAATATTACGAAAAATTAAAAACTTTAAACGAAGAAGATATAAAAACCACTTTTGAAAAACTAAAAACAACAACTCCGAGAGTAGGAGTATTACAAGAAAATTCTGAAAATTTCACGGGTAATTGCGTTTATCATTCCAGAAACATCATTGAATCGTACGACATAATAGACTGCGAAGATTGCGGATATATTCTCGAAGGCAAAGAGATAAAAGATTCATATGATATTACCATTCTGGAATATTCCGAGCTCTGTTATGAAATCTCCTCTTGTCATAAAATGCACAACTGCAATTTTTGTTACTTTAGCATGGACTGCAGTGATATGGAATATGGACTATTTGTAGTCAATTGTCATAATTGCTTCGGATGCATGAGTATCAAACACAAACAATATTACATCCTCAACAAGCCATACGAAAAAGAAACGTATTTCAAAGAAGTCGCGCGAATAAAAGACGAATTAAAATCACAAGGACTATATGGACAGTGGCTCACAATCCCTCCGTTCAAACGCGAAGAAACACTCGCGACATGGAAGTCGACTTAAAACGAAACTCTTCTATAAAATATCCTCTTCGTAATTTCAACAACAACAAGATACGCAAAAGTTATTCCAACCAAAGCCAGCACAACATTTAAAGTTAATGGTTCGAATTTAAATATTTCCCCGAGAAAGGTATAAGGGATTATCCAGCCGATCGCCACGCACAAAAGCCCGCTCAGCGTAAGAAGCAAACTCGCCCTGCTCTTAATTACAGGCAATTCTCTGGTTCTGATAATATGCACGACAAAAGTTTGCGTGGCCAAAGACTCCATAAACCACGCCGTTTGAAAAACACCGGCGGAAGCATTCATTAAATAATAAATGATAAAGAAAGTGGCGAAATCAAACAAGGAACTGATAGGCCCGAACACATACATAAATTTTTTCACGAAAGAAATATCCCATCTTTTGGGGGACAAAATCCACTCGCGATCAACATTGTCCGAAGGAATGGTAATTTGAGAAACATCATAAATAAGATTATTCAATAAAATCTGAATAGGCAGCATCGGCAGAAATGGGAGGAAAAACACGGCTCCAGCCGCGCTGAACATATTTCCGAAATTGGAACTCAATGTCGTCATTATATATTTCATATTATTGCCAAAAGTTTTTCTTCCCTCGACAATCCCATCTTTAAGATCGCCCAAACTGTGTTTCGTAAGAACAATCGAAGCAGACTCTTTCGCGATATCGACAGCAGAAGAAACGGAAATTCCAACATCGGCCGCCTTCAAAGACGGCGCGTCATTGATACCATCCCCCATATATCCGACAACATTACCGCCCGCCCTAAGCGCGTTTATAATTCTGGTTTTCTGATCCGGAGAACATCTCGCGAATACCGTAATTTTAGCCGCCCTAAGCCTTAAAGCCTCATCCGTAAGTTTATCCAAATCACTGCCTAGAACAACGCCGTCAATACTCAAACCGACCTCATCGCAAATCTTTTTTGTAACCAATTCATTGTCTCCGGTAATAATTTTTATACTCACGCCAAGCTCCGCCAATTCCATAAGAACTTCTTTTACGTCTTTCTTTGGAGGATCAAGAAAAGAAACAAACCCGCCAAAAACCAAATTGGATTCCTCATCTTTGGAATATTGTTTTTTTAAATTCGCGACATCTTTTTGAGCCACGGCCAAAACCCTAAACCCCTGACGACTTAAATCCAAATAAGTTTTCAGCGCCTTCTCTTTAACCGATTTATCAAAAAGAGTTTTCTTTCCGTTTTTATTGTAATATTTGCAACATTTAAAAACTTCTTCCGGAGCGCCTTTTGTAACAAGAAAAATCTTTTTTCCTTCCCTTGTGACAATACTCATTCTCTTTCTGAAAAAATCATAAGGAATTTCATCAACTTTTTTATAATTTTTAACATTAATTTTTCTATACGCCAAAACCGCGTCATCAAGAGGATTTTTTATGCCGGCCTGAAACACGCTGCTGACATACGCCATATCCAAAACTCTCTCGTCATCATCTCCTTTATAATTTGAATACTTAACCAAAACAATTTTATTTTCCGTTAAAGTCCCTGTTTTATCGGTACACAAAATATTCATGCTTCCGAAATTCGGTATGGAAGAAAGGTTTTTTACTATTACTCCGTTCTTTGACATTTTTTTCGATCCGACAGCCATTGTTACGGACATAATCATCGGCAAAAGTTCCGGTGTTATCCCAACGGCAATTGCGATCGCGAACATGAAAGACTGAAAATAATCATGTTTAAAAAGTGAATTAAAAAAGAAAATAAAAACAACCAGAACTAAAATTATTTTCATTATAAACAAACCGAAACTATTAATGCCGTTTTCAAATTCACTTTTAACGGGAGACTCGGCAAGCTTTTCTGAAATCTTTCCAAATTCGGTTTCCTTCCCCGTTTTTATAACAATGGCGGTTGCGCTTCCCGTAACAACATTTGTCCCTCTAAAAACAATATTATCCATATCAATCATTGATACATTTCTTTTTTTAAAAGGAATGGAATTTTTCCCGGAAGAAAAAGACTCACCGGTTATCGAAGATTGATTCACGAAAAAATCATCCGACTCTATAATTCTGCAGTCAGCCGGAATCATGTCTCCAGAACTCAACAAAACAATATCCCCGGGAACAAGCAGAGAAACAGCAATTTCCTGCTTTTTGCGGTCTCTCATGACGGTCGCAGTGGTTTTAACGGTGTCTATAAGTTTTTTCAAAGCCTTGCTCGCGCCGTATTCTTGGAAAAAATCCAGCGCCCCGCCAAACAAAACCATAAGACCGATAATAATCGCGTCCGTAACTTCGCCTATAAAAAAAGAAAAAACTCCGGCAAAAATCAAAACTAAAATAAGCGGACTCGTAAAATGGGAAAGAAACTGAACAATAATATGGCTTTCTTTTTTTTCAACCAAAACATTATGCCCGAATTTATTGAGACGTTTTTTAACTTCGTCAGAAGACAAGCCCGAACTTAAACAGCTGAATTCTTTGAGCACGGCGTCAATTGAAAGACGTGAAACTTTATTTATCAATACATCAATCATGTGGCAATAATATATCATGCCATATTAAAATACGAACAACGGTATTTTGGAAAGCTATGAAAACCTTTTTTAAAAGGTTTTCATATAATTTGGCGGGATTCTGTCCAACTGAGCCCGTGAAGGTTCCTTGGAATATGAGGTGATGATAATTGATAAAATTTTTTTTCACAACAAAACATTGATATAA
>JACROX010000044.1 GCA_016214225.1 Candidatus Peregrinibacteria bacterium
ACGTTTTTTTGGGTTCTTCCTCCGGCTGCTTTTTCTTTTTGTTCACCACTGTTTAAAGTGTTAATTGTTAAGTTTTCGTGTAGGACTTTCGCGATTTTTTTTAAGCGCGAGAATACTAGCATAGATTTTGGAAATTTGTAATAATTTTTTTTTAAGTCTTGTAAAAAAGGCTTATTTTTGGTAAAATACATAGAAAAATAAAAACAAATAAAAAACGGGATGGACCTAAATCAAACACAGACAGCAAATACGAATTTGGCAGATACGGAGATGAAGCCGATTTTTTCCGATAAAGATAAAGAAAAAACGCCTTCGTGGCTTGTGTCCGCTAGCGATAAAGCTTCCAGTGGTAAAATCGCCAATGTTAAATCTGAAACCGATTATGCTTATGAAAAACCTCCCATTCATGAAAATAAGCCGACTATAACCGAAGTTGGAGAAAATCCCGATTCTTTCGTTGAGGTTTCGCCCTCTTATGAGGTTGTCATGAAAGCCGATAAGGAAGCTGCAAAGAAGATGTCTGAGGCCGGATATGATCCGCTTACAGGGAGAAGAGCCACTTCTGTTTTAAAACCTGAAGAGTCTCAAACTGTTATTAACCCTCCTGTCGCGACCGCCGAAGATATCACTAAAAAGAAAACCGTTTTTGATAATATTAAATCTTTGTTTGTCGTTAATAGCGCGAAACATAAGGAAGAAATTGATAAAATCGATTCTTCCGGCAAGTTTTCTCAGGCTGAAAAAAAGAAATATATAGAAGCTGAAAAAATTTATCAGGAGGGACTTGCGGCGATCAAGGACTTGATTGCGCCTTCTTCCATGGAGATAAATTATGATTCAATTCGTATTGATGGGATGTACGCGAAATCTTTTTATGTTTTTGCTTATCCTCGTTATCTGGAGGCAAATTGGCTTGCTCCCGTTATAAATTTTGATGTGACGATGGATATTTCCCAATTTATTTATCCTATTGATTCCGCCGATATAATGAAAATTTTGAGAAAGAAAGTCGCGCAGATGCAGTCGAGCGTGAGGATTGACGCGGAGAAGGGAAAAGTAAGGGATCCCGCGCTTGAAACCGCGCTTGAGGACGCGGAGGGACTTAGAACTGAAATTCAGCGCGGACAGGAGAAATTTTTTCAGTTTGCTCTTTATTTTACAATTTATGCCGAAGACGAAAAGAAGCTTGAAAAGATTTCAAAACAACTTGAGAGCTTACTCGCGGGCAGGCTTGTCATGACAAAGAGAGCTCAATTACAGCCTGAACATGGACTAAATTCCACTCTTCCAATGTGTTTGGACGAGCTATATATCATAAGAAATATGAATACAAGTCCGCTTTCCACGACTTTCCCTTTCACTTCTTCGGATTTAACTTCCGATAAGGGAATTTTATACGGACTTAACAGGCATAATGACAGTTTGATTATTTTTGATCGTTTCGCGATGGAAAACGCGAACAGTGTCGTTTTCGCAAAATCCGGCGCGGGGAAATCTTATGCGGTGAAACTTGAATTGCTCCGGTTGATGATGATGGGGACGGATATCATGATTATTGATCCTGAAAATGAGTATGAGGCTCTTGCCAATACGGTTGGTGGAACTTATTTGCGTCTTAGTTTAAATAGCGATAGACGAATAAATCCTTTTGATCTTCCAAAGCCTTATGAAGGAGAGGATGTGCTTCCAGGGGATTTGCTGCGTTCAAATGTTATTAGTTTGCAGGGTCTTTTAAAGCTTATGTTGGGAGGTGTTAATCCTGAGGAGGAAGCCATTTTGGACAGAGCTTTGCTTGACGTGTATGCCCTCAAAGGTATTACCATGGAGTTGGTTGATCCTTCCACTTATCAACCTCCCACGATGGAGGATTTGTATCAAGTTTTAAATTCTACGGAGGGCGCTAATTCACTTGTCCAAAGGCTTTCCAAGTATGTTACCGGTTCTTACGCGGGAATTTTTAACAAGCCTACAAATGTCGATCTTTCAAATGGAATGATGGTTTTCTGTATCAGAGATTTGGAAGACGCGCTTCGTCCAATTGCTATGTATATCATTCTTAATTATATTTGGAATAGGGTAAGGAGCGAACTTAAAAAAAGGGTTATGGTTATTGATGAAGCGTGGACGATGATGCAACATGAAGACAGCGCGAAATTTTTGTACGGATTGGTGAAGAGAGCGAGAAAATATTATCTTGGCGTTACCACTATCACTCAAGACGTTGAAGATTTCATCAACAGTTCTTACGGGAAGGCGATTATCACGAATTCGTCCATACAGACGCTGTTAAAACAAGCTCCCTCCGCTATAGAAGTTTTGGGTCATGTGTTTAATTTGACTCAAGGGGAAAAGTATGTTCTATTAAATAGCGGAGTGGGACAAGGACTATTTTTTGCGGGACTAAAGCATGTGGCGATGCAGGTTATAGCTTCTTATACAGAGCATAAAATCGTAACTACGAATCCTGAAGAAATTTTGCAGGAAAGAGAAGAGGGGAAGGTGTAATTATTTTTATAAATGGACGGCTTCGCTTAAAACAATTCTTCCGCTTTTATCAGCTGTTGTTCTTTGTTTGTTTCAATAATGTCTGGAGAAATTCCTTTTCCGTTTATGTCTGTTCCGTTTGGCGTGAACCATTGTTGAATGGTATATTTAAAGATTGAGCCGTCTTGATATTCTTCAAGTTGTTGCACTGTGCCTTTCCCAAAAGACTTTTCTCCTATTAAAGTCGCGACCCCGTAATCTTTAAGCGCGCCTGCCAAAATTTCTGAAGAAGAAGCCGATCCGCCATTTATTAAAACCGCTATTTTATATCCCGAAAGCAATCCGTTGCCATCAGTCATGACTTTATTTTCCGTTCCGTTTCCCGATTTAAGATTCAGAGCTATTTTAATATCCTTTGTGAATAAGCCCGCTATTAACGTGGCCGTGTCCATGTATCCGCCCGGATCATTTCTAAGGTCGATTATAAATCCCCTCGGTGATTCTTTTAAAATGCTCTTTGCCGCGTCCATGAAATCTTGGTATGTGTTTGTTCCGAATGTGTTTATTTTTATGTATCCGATTTTTTTGTTATTTTTGTCGAGAGTTTTGTATTGAATGCTTTTTTGCGTGATTTTTTCTCTTTTCATCTCGAATGTGATTTCACTTTTATCGCGCAGAACTTTTATTTTTACTGTTGTGCCCGCCAATCCCTTTATTTTTGCCGCGACTTCATCGAGAGTCATTCCAATTACACTTGTTCCATCAATTTCGGTTATTATATCGTTTGGCTTAATTCCCGCTTTTTCCGCAGGTGAATTATCCAGAGGGGATACCACTCTAATGCTGTTATCAATCAAATCAACCTGCATCCCCACTCCTTCATATATATTATCCGAAAGGTGTTTTAGAAATTCTTTCGCTTCGGTTGGTTGTTCAAATATTGTGTACTGATCTTTTGCCGACTCTACCATCCCTTTTATTGCTTCTGTAATGAGGTCTTTGTCATTTAATTTGTCTTTGTACAGAAAATCTGATTTTAATATTTTCCAAACGTCCACAAGTTTTAGAAATTCAGGATTATTTATTAATTCCTGAGAGTATTTATCGTTGGTTGTATTGCTTGGATTTGGTGCCGAATATACTTTATATAAGTAATACGCGGCTTCGCCTTTGGTTATTCTTTTGCCCGCTCTGAAAATATTTTTATCTTTTTCGAATATGCCCAGTTCTATTGATTTCGCGGCGATATTCGCATTTTTTGAAGTTGGTTTTATATCCTTGAACAGGAATGTGTCCGTGTTGATTTTTGCATCAAGTTGGATCCCGAGCGTGTTGAATATTGTTGACAGCGCGGATAATTTTGAAAGCGGTTTTTTGCTTGATTTGTTCCCGGTTTCTTGTCCGAGATAGAATTTTAATAATGTGTTTAAGTCATCCGTTGTCGCTTTATCATCAGGATGAAATTGATTGTCCGTGAATTCCGGAAGTTTATTTTTATCATAGAGAGTTTTTATTCCCGTGTAGTATTTGTAATCCGTTTGGATATCGGAATAAAAAGCCGAAACGCTTTGAATGCCTATGACTAGCTGAAAAAAGAAGATTGTTAGTATTAGAACAAGTTTTTTCATAGATAAGTTATTAATGAGTGATGCCTTATTTTTAGGCATGGGATAACTTATCATTGAACATTTTCTTCCGCAATGACTTGTGCGTCCTCGTGGATTCTAAAATAAAACCGACCACTTGAGATAGAATAGATATGATCAAATATCATCTAACCCAAGTGGCCTATGG
>JACROX010000028.1 GCA_016214225.1 Candidatus Peregrinibacteria bacterium
AAGCAACCCGAAGGGTTGCTAGCCAGTAGCGTGACCCGCCTTTAGGCGGGGAACTCAACATCAAAATCATTTAACAAAATCCGACCCATGAAATACTCACTGCCAAAATTGCCATACGCGTATGACGCGCTTGAGCCTTATGTTGACGCGAAAACAATGGAGATTCATTACTCAAAACACCATCAGGCATACATAGACAAGCTTAATGACGCGCTTGGGAAACATCCTGAAATAGCGGAAATTCCGCTTGAAAATCTCCTCCAAACTCCGGATAAAATTCCGCAAGACATAAAAACAACGGTTATAAATCATGGCGGCGGACATTATAATCACTCGTTATTTTGGGAGATAATGGCTCCAACAGGCACAAAAACGCCAATCGGAAAACTTGCCGAAAAAATAAACGAAGACCTTGGAGGGTTTGAAAAATTCAAAGAAACATTCTCAAACGCGGCGTTGACAAAATTCGGAAGCGGCTGGGCATGGCTCTCCAAAGACAAAAACGGAAAACTTGTCGTAACCTCAACTTCAAATCAAGATTGCCCTCTTTCGGAAAGCTTAACCCCGATTCTCTGCTTGGACGTTTGGGAACACGCCTACTACCTCAACTACCAAAACCGCCGCGCGGAATACATTGCCACATGGTGGAATGTAGTTAATTGGGAGAAAGTGGGGAATTTATTAAAATAAGAATTTGCTATTGACAGGCGACAACTTTTGTTCAATAATACTCCTCCTAGTAATAATTTGAACAAAATGAGACAAGCAGAAAGCAGTCGGCATGAAAGCAACCAGCCCCCTAAGACACCGAACGGCACAAGATCGCAAATAGCATCATCAGCGCTCGCAGTTCTTGCCTTAACAACGGCATTTGCGGCAGTAGACTGCAAAAGCACTCATAGAGACAGGACCGCCGGACAGTCTTTCATAGAAATAAAAGATAATCCTGAAGCTACAAAAGCCCTGGAAGAATTAAGGCAGAGATTTGAAGAAGAAATCAAGAAAACCGGTTTCCATATAGGTAAAGTAAGACCTATCCTTGTCGAAAGAGATGCCCTCCTCATGCAACATAATGTTCCTCCTGCGACAGAAAAATGGCTTAGAAGAACAGGCGAAGGGAACGGCCCAACCCTTGATATAGAAATTGACAAAAGCGCGTGCGCGACCTCTCCAAATTGCGTGATTGTGGGGACAGATGACAAAGGACAACGAACACGTGAAATTCCATTCGATAAAAAAGCTCCAAAACAACCAAGTATTTTAGACTCACTTCAAGTTCCAACTCCCGCATACATACCAAGAACACAACCGCCAAAGCCCAAACACACACCAAGCTATCCACCATCCATACAGGAATCAAAAAGACCTCCATAAAAGATAAATCCTCCAAAAAAATCGGGCAAAAAAAGCCCGCCAGCAACAAACACAGTCAACAGATTCAACGGCAACATGGCATAGTAGAATCGTCCCTGGTTGTAAAAATGTTTTTTATGTCCCCTCTTCCCAAAAACATAAAACCCATATACAATTACCCTCGTTATTAATCAAACATATATGACAATCTATTTACTTTTAGCGTTAGCGGTTCTTGCCGTACTCGTTATCTACGTTTACAACAGCCTTATAAGCCTGAAAAATAAATGCGACGAGGCTTGGTCGGACATAGACACACAATTGAAACGCAGATACGACCTCATCCCAAACCTTGTGGAAACGGTAAAAGGCTATGCCGCGCACGAAGCGGGAACGCTTGAAAAAGTAACCGAAGCACGAAATATGGCAATGTCCGCGAAGTCGATACAAGAAAAAGAGACAGCCGAAAAATCCCTCGCGGAAGCGTTAAAAACAATTTTTGCGTTGGCGGAAAATTATCCCGACTTAAAAGCCAATCAAAACTTTTTGGATTTGCAAAAAACACTCGCGGAAGTCGAAGATCATATTCAGCTTTCACGCCGATATTACAACGCGACGGCACGCGACTACAATATCAAAATCGAGGTTTTTCCAAACAACATAATCGCGAAAATACTTACATTTGGGAAACGTGAATTCTTTGAAGCCGCCGAAGAAGAAAAGCAAAACGTAAAGGTTGATTTCAAAAAAGAGGAAGAGAAGAAATAAGATAGATTCAAGTTGTAAATGCACCACTTGTATGCTTGGCTAGCATTTCATTGGGCGTTAAATAATCTAAATTCTTTCTCGGTCTGTTAT
>JACROX010000002.1 GCA_016214225.1 Candidatus Peregrinibacteria bacterium
ATTTTTTAAAACTTGCGATTGTATCAATCATCGGCGCGAGCATTTTCGGGATTCTGGAAAATTTAAATTTCTACTTTGCGGAAATAAATTTAGACACATTTTTCCAGTTATTTTACATATGGGACAGAAGTTTGAGTTTTTTTGGCGCGGCACTGGCATTTATAATCTATTTCTTTTTGTTATGTAAAAAAAATGAACAAGATATTTTAAAATGGATGGATGTTATAGTCCCTTCGGTAATTCTGGTACTCGCATTTGCCAACATAGGCGCATTCTTTGACGGATCAAATTACGGGACAGAAACATCTTTGCCGTGGGGAATAAATTTTGAAAGTCCATTGGTAAAATACACCGTACCGATTCATCCAACTCAAATATATTCATTTATATATTCAATAGCGGTATTCGCAGGCTTAATATTCGCGAGCAAAAACGAAAAAGTCAGAAATATGGGCAGCGGATTTACTGGGATATTGGGACTGGCGATATATAATCTTTTACGCTTCATGGAAGAATTTTTAAGAGGTGATGACGCAATTTTAGTGTTTGGCATAAGATTGCCGCAGATATTTTCAGCTATAATTTTGGCTTCAGCGTGCGGATTTCTGTACTTCAATTACTTTAAGTTGCAACGCAAGCCAAAAAAGTGATAACTTACTGCCGACAAATTCGTTAAACTCACCCCCGCATGACAGAAAAAATTAAAGCATTTATAGGACACCTTTTCGATACGGCTCCGGGCCCGTCATTTGATTTTTATATTCCCGTACTTATACTATCGGGAGTTTTAATCGCAGTCGGGATCGCGGTCGGGATAATTTACAGCAGAAGAAAAAAATACGATTTTGCGTTTAAAAGATTATTTAAAAATCTTAGCATAACATTAATATTGATTGGGCTTCTATTCCTGATTCTAACGGCAATAAGATATGAAAACATACCATACTTTTCCACGCCGATTTTAAACTATCTCTCGGTTTTACTCCTTCTATTCGTAATTTATAAAACCGTAAAAAAATATTTTGTCGATTATAAAAGAGAAAGTGAAAACATAAAAAACATGCGAGTCGCAAAATCGCAAAAACAAACAGCTTCAAGATACTTGCCGAATAAAGGGAAATAGATGAGCAGAAGATTAGCTCAAAAACTATCAGACACAAGACACCAGAAAAATTTTGATTTGCAGTGTACTACCTGTACAGGAGAATCAAAATTTTTCTGCAACGCGGTGGATGATAGTTTTTCAGCTAATCCAACTTTACTATTTCATATTCCACATTTCCAGCCGGCACATAAGCCTTTATCCTGTCACCTTTTTGTTTATCCAAAAGAGAGCTCCCGACAGGAGATTCATTTGAAATCCTTCCAAGGAAAGGATCGGCTTCCGTGGAACCAACTATAGTGTACACCTCAAGTTCATCTTTCCCTTTCGTAAGATTTTTCAAATGAACAGTGGTACCAAGTTGAACGGTCTTTGTAACTTTATGAACTCCTGAAATTATTTTTACGTTTTTAATCTTTTCTTCCAACTCTAAAATCCTGCCTTCAAGAAAAGCCTGCTCATTTTTAGCTTCTTCATATTCTGAATTTTCAGATAAATCTCCATAAGAAATCGCCTCCTTGATCCTTGCGGCAACTTCCTTCCTTTTGACATTTTTCAAATTATCAAGTTCTTCCACAAGGCCTTTCAGTCCCTCTTTAGTTAGAAGAGTAGCCTTCTTATTTTGATCAACATCAACATCAACCTCTTCTTCCATTACCGTATCATCCTGATAACCGCCTGATCCTTTTGTAGCTTTATCGTCTTTCATAGTTTAAAAAATTAAAAATATTAATGTGGTCTTATTTTGGAACTTGTTGGATGTTCTTTCAGTTTTTGAAGAACTTTAGCTTCTATTTGTCTGATTCTCTCACGCGTTACACGAAACTCTTGCCCAACTTCCTCAAGAGTATGCCCCACGCCATCTTTAAGTCCAAATCTCATTTCAATAATTTTTCTTTCTCGTGGAGAAAGATACTGCAACATTTCATGTATATTTTCTTTAAGAAGTTGTCTGTTTGTAGATTCCGAAGGAGAGAGCGCCTCATCGTCCTCGATAAAATCACCTAATTTGCTATCCTCTTCCGTTCCAACTGGAGCTTCAAGAGAAACTATATCCTGCGAAATTTTTAAAATATGTCGAACCTTCTTTATATCCATATCCATCTCAGCGGCAATTTCCTCTACAAGCGGCTCGCGTCCAAGCTCCTGAACAAGCCTCCTTTGAGCATGAGTAAGCTTATTAATGGTTTCCACCATATGCACGGGGATACGTATTGTCCTTGCCTGATCCGCAATCGCGCGCGTTATAGCCTGACGTATCCACCACGTCGCGTAAGTTGAAAACTTAAAACCTCTATTCGGATCAAACTTTTCAACAGCTCTGAATAAACCGATATTTCCCTCTTGAATAAGATCAAGAAAAGAAAGCCCGCGACCTATATATTTCTTGGCAATACTAACAACAAGCCTCAAATTCGCTTCAGCCAATTTCCCTTTTGCGGATTGATCACCTTTTGCAATTCTCCTTGCGAGCTCAACTTCCTGTTTTGCGTTAAGCAAAGCCACGCGACCAATCTCACACAGATAAAGCCTGATAGAGTCGTTTGCAATTTCTTTAAATTCCACCTCCTTCTTATGCCGTTTTTCCTTAATGTCAGTAGGACTAAAAAGCTTTTCTTTAACAACTGCCTCATCAGCTACGGCAACAATTTCCTCCGCGGGATCAATCCAATCATCCTGATCCGAGATAAAAGAATCTTTGGTATCAATAACCTCAATTCCCAAATCCATAAACAAACTGTAAATTTCATCCAGCAATATCAAATCATCCTCAACATTCGGCATCGCTTTCAAAAGTTCCTGTTGCGTCACAAACCCTTGCTCCCTTCCTTTTTTGACAAGATCTTGTACTTCTTTGGGAAACTTTGCCAACTGATCGTCAGTAGGGTGGCTTATGAATTTGTTTGTTCTAGCCATGAATTAAAAATAAATAAGTTTTATTTCGATAACAATTTCTGCTGTCTACTCAAAAGTTCCATTAATTTACCTTTTTCTTCAAGCTTTTCAGCCAACTCAATCTCCTTTTGTAATTCTCTAAGTGATGCATTCTTATGCCTTTTTTCAAGCCTGTCAACTATTTTTTTTACTTCACACACAACAGCGTCATCCGAAAACCTTTCATAACTATCTTCCGCGTAAAGGGTCAAAACCTCTAATTTCGGCTTTAAATCAGCCAAAACCCCCTCTTCAAAATTCCAAGACGCCTCTCGATTTCGGGAGGAAGTATACTGATCCCTTAAAGCTTTGTAAACATTTTTTGCCTCTTCAAACAAATCTTCATTTATGAATTCGGAAAAATTCTCAAAAAGTCTTGGATAAGCCAAGACTATTCCCATTAACATTTCCGAGAAATCAGCGCGAAAACCGGTATTATTATCGGTTACGGATAAAGATTCCCGAGCGGGATGCCCCTTTGGAAGCTTAAAATTCTCTATTTCGTCATACACGATACGCTCATCAATATCAAAATTTCTTGACAATTCCCTTATGTAAAAATCTTTGCTTGACGGAGACATTGTCTTATAAAAAGGCAAAAGTTCGGACATAACCTTCCGTCTGCCGTCCAAAGTACCAATCGGATGCTCGGCAGTAAGCCTTCCCATATAAAAAATAAGGAAATCTTTAGCCTTTATAACCAATTCGGAGAACAAATCTCCATCATGCGCAAGAATAAAATCAGCGGGATCTTTTTTATCCAAATCCGATATTGTTTTTACAATCATTTGTTCACTGTTCATAATTTCATAAGAGCGTCTGGTAGCCTCAAACCCTGCCTTGTCACTGTCGAAACAAGTTACGACATTAGTGGTCAATCTTTTTATTGTTCTTACAGAACATCAAAATACCCTTCCACAAGAATTATCTGATTTTTTTCTTTTATAGCCTGTTTGGCATGAGAAAACCCATATAAAACATCACTTTTGTTATAGACAATATTGTCCGCTGAATTCAAGTATTTAGGCATTTGTCCTTCACTTAAAGCCCTTCCGCCAAACCCGCATATTCTTCCCAAATAATCAAAAATAGGAAACATAAGCCGTCCCCTGTACTTATCAAAAATCTGATCGGCGGCGACATTTTTAGCCGACACAAATCCGGATTTTATAAGAACCTCCTTTCTTATCCCTTTTTTTAAAAGTTCGGGATAAAGAGCATCATACTTATCAGGAGCAAATCCAAGCTTAAAGTCCTCAATAGTCTGATCTGTAACCCCTCTGCCATGCAAATATTCCAAAACCTTTTTGCCTTCGGAAGTACTCAAAAGCTGTTTTTGAAAAAACTCGCATGCCAAATCATTCGCCTTAAAATACTCATCTTTCTCACTCTTTTCTTTCTTTTGAAATAACTTGGA
>JACROX010000060.1 GCA_016214225.1 Candidatus Peregrinibacteria bacterium
CTGTAATATGAATTATTCCGACACGGAACGCATGGAATCATACCTCATTGCGCTTGGCTTTAAGAAGGAGGAAAGCCCTGAAAAAGCCACTGCGATAATTTTCAACACATGCAGTATAAAACAAAAAGCGGAAGATAAAGTTTACGGAAAAATGATCGGCATAAGGCGAATAAAACAAGAAAGATCGAATCTTACGGTCATCATTACGGGCTGTATGGTGCGCAAATCCAGCTCTCGCTATTCTTCGGAAAGAGACAAGCTTTTTAGCCATATTCAGGATTTGGATATCGCGATAAGAATAGAAGAATTACCAAAACTTGCCGGCTTGATGAGAGAAATAAATCCGAATCATTCACTTAAAGAAATAGAGGAAGAAAGCCTCGAAGATTATTTTAAAATCAAAGCTTCTCACGGTAGTCATCAATCAAAATCACAGGCTTTCATAGCCATTTCCAACGGTTGCGACAAGTTTTGCACTTACTGTATCGTACCTTACAGCCGCGGCCGCGAAAAAAGCCGCCATCCGGATGATATTTTTAAGGAAGTGGAAGAACTTGTGGAAAACGGATGCAAAGAAATAACACTCATCGGGCAAACGGTAAATTCTTACGGTTTGGGCTTATACGACAGGCAAAACAAGATGTTCTCTTTTCTGGAAAAAAATAGCGAGCCCACAAACAACAAGGAACCTTTTGTTTATCTTTTGGAAAGATTGGATGGTCTTTCAAAAAAAGGCTTGCAAAGGGTAAGATTCACTTCTCCTCATCCAAAAGACATGACGGACCAATTGATTGAGGCCATGTCGCGCCTTAAAACTCAAATGCCGTATATTCACCTTCCATTGCAGTCGGGCGACAACAATGTTTTGAAAAGAATGAATCGCAGTTACACGATCGAGCAATATAAATCGATAATAAAAAAACTTCGCAAAAAAAATCCAGATATTTCAATAAGCACTGATATTATCATTGGATTCTGCGGAGAAACGGACGAGGAATTTAAAAATACATGCAAAGTTTTCGAAGAACTGAAATTTGAACACGCCTATTTATCGCAGTATTCGGATCGTCGCGGAACTGTCGCGAATCGCTTTATGAAAGATGACATAAAAAAAGAATTAAAAGCAAAAAGATGGTTTGAAATAAATGAAATACTTAAAAAAACGGCTATGGATGCAAATAAACGCTTTATCGGAAGAACGGTTGACGTACTTGTTGAAAGCCAAAATAAAACAATTTGTCTTGGAAGAGATGAACATTTTAAAGAAATAAAATTCAAATCCGGCCGAAAAATTCTCGGGAAAATCGTTCCCGTAAAAATTACGGGAATAAAAAATATTACATTAAGTGGCGAGAAAATCGGTCCGTAGCGCAGGCAAAACGAGCTTGCGAGTTTTTGCCGGAGCGGAGGATGCCACGCAAGAAAATTTTGCGACAGTCAGGAGCAAAAAATTTTCTTAGCGAGGCAAGATTTTCCCCATTGAAAAGTGGCGAGAAAATCGGTCCGTAGCCGGAACTCAGAAGCTCTTTGGACCGCTTACAACAGCCTTAATCCTTCTAATTCCACCAGACGAACTCTCCTCTTTCAATATTTTAAAACTTCCCAGCTCGGAAGTATTTTGAACATGAGGACCTCCGCAAATTTCCATGCTGAAAACATTGCCATTATCGGGATCGCCCATCGTATAGACCTTAACACGCTCTCCATATTTTGATTCAAAAAGTCCGGTGGCTCCTTTTGCCTTTGCTTCCGGAACAGTCATCTCGGCAAAACTTACTGGCAAAGCGTTTTTAATTTGCTCATTCACGATTCCCTCAACTTTTTTCTTCTGTTCTTCCGTCATTTTATCGGGATGGACAAAGTCGAATCTAAGCCTTTCAGCCGTGATATTCGAGCCTTTCTGCGCGACATGATCTCCGAGAACGATTTTCAAAGCCTTGTGAAGAAGATGAGTCGCGGTATGAAGTCTTGTAACTTCCGCGCTATGATCCGCGAGCCCTCCGGAAAACTTTTTTTCCGCGCCCGTGCGAGAAAGTTTTTGATGTTCTTTGAAGCATTCATCGAATTTTTCCATAATTGATTTTCTGTCTTTTTCATTTTTTATCCAGCCTGCCGACTTTAATTCTTCGATTGTCATTTCGATGGGGAAACCGTAAGTGTCGAACATATGAAAACAAAAATTATATTCTAAAGCGGAAATTCCACTATCTTTTAAGTTCTCAAGTTTTGACATTTCTTTTCTCAAAATGGAAATTCCAACATCAAGAGTTTTACTGAATTGTCTTTCTTCTTTGGCGATTTCTTCAAAAATCTTTTCTTCGTTTTCTCGAAGTTCAGTATAAAAATCCCCATAATTCTCAACAATAATTCCGGCTAATTTCCTGCAAAATTCGGTTTCAATTCCGAGTTTTCTCCCAAAGCGGACAGCGCGTCTGATAAGCCTTCTTAGCACATAACCTTGATCGGTGTTTGAAGGAGTAACTGCGAATTGATCGCCCAAAATAAAAGTCGCAGATCTTAAATGATCGGCAATAATTCTTTCGTACATAAGCGAATCTTCCGATAAATCGGACATGTAATATTCGCTTCCAAGAAGCCTTATCTCCCCCACGACTTTTTTAAATTCTTCCGTTCCAAAAACACAATCAACGCCGTTCATAACGGCAAGTACTCTCTCAAGCCCCATTCCCGTATCAACATTTTGTTGTTTTAAAGACTCATAAGTACCGTCCGTTTTTTTATTATATTGCATGAAAACATCATTCCAAATTTCAACCCATAAAGAGTCATCGGGATCGAATTTATCGGGCGCTTCATTTTTTCCCATCCAGTAAAACATTTCGGTATCTGGTCCGCATGGTCCGGTTTGACCCGCCGGTCCCCACCAATTATTTTTCTTTGGCAAAAACGCGATTCTTCCCTCCGAAACGCCAATCCCTCTCCATATTTTAAAAGATTCTTCATCGCGCGGAGCATCATTATCTCCGGCGAAACAAGACACGGCCAACTTTTTCGGAGAAATCCCAAGCCCGCCTTTTTCTCTGTCTAAGGTCAAAAACTCATAACTCATTTTAATGGCTCCCTCCTTGAAATAGTCCCCAAGCGACCAATTTCCCAACATTTCAAAAAAAGTCAGATGTGATTTATCGCCGACTTCATCAATGTCGTCGGTCCTGATGCATTTCTGAACATTCACAAGTCTTTTGCCTTCCGGATGAGGTGCGCCCATCAAAAAAGGCACAAGAGGATGCATCCCCGCTGTCGTAAAAAGAACGGTGGGATCATTTTCGGGAATAAGAGATGAACCTTTTATTGCCTTATGATCGTGGTTTTTTACAAAAAAATCTATATATAAATTTCTCAGTTCATTTGCCGTCATAATTCATGGTTAAAGCGGGTCTATTCTACGAAAAAACACTTTAACTTACAAGTAATCTATGACAAAATGGCCGCATGGGGAGGAAATCAAATACAAAAAAGATAGTACGACAATTGATTAAAGAGAAAGGGAAAAAACAAAGTTTTTTTGATAAATTTTTCGGCGAAAAAAACAAAAAAGATATAAAGAAAGAAGTTTTAAAAAGTAAAAATGAAGAGTCTCTCAATCGAGCGCACGGCGCGAGCGCGCAGCGAGGCGAACAATCTGGCTCTGCCAGTTGTGAGACGAAGCGAGCTTATAATAAAGAAAAAAAGAAAACAGTAAAAAAATCAAACAAAAAATTTGCCTTCATTAAGGCAAGAAAGCATAAAATTTTTGGCGGAATGCTGGCGTTAATCATGCTTCTTATTTTGGGATATGTCGGATTTCTTATATTTCAGAGGGCGTTCAGACCGGAGCCGATTGCGAAATTTTTACCTCAAGACAAGGTAATGGCTTTTATCGAGATAAACAGCAATTTTGATCATCAGCAAGTTAAAAAAACATTCGATTTGTTGTCGAAATATCCGGAATTATCAAAAGAAAAATTGATTGAAAAAGCTGAAGGGAAATTTTTATTCAGCTATGAAAGAGAATTAAAGCCTTGGCTTGGCAGAAACATAGGAATGGCTTTTTTCTCGGATAATTCAATGGTCTATTTCGGTGAAGTTTTTAGCGGAAAAAACGCGAAAAAATTTCTCGCGAGCAAAAATTCATATTTAAAAACAAACTACAAAGATAGAGATTTTTACATGTCTCCGACGGGAGGGAATTTTGTTTTTATAGGCGATTATTTATTTTTCAGCGAGAAGAAATCCACATTGGAATATCTTGTGGATTTTAATAATGATAGAAAAAACAGCATCTATTCTTCAAGAGAATACGGCAAGATGGCGAGCAATTTGCCTTTAAACAAAGCCGGATTTTTGTACCTGAATTTTAACGAATTAAGAAAAAGCAATTTGATTCAAAATGAATTTTTAAAAACATTCATGAAACTTTTAAGCCGATTTAATGGCGTACATATCTAAAGACGTGGTTGCTTTTTGGGGCGGGGAAAATTTGGGGAATCAATTGCAGAGATTTATCGAATCATTGTCCGGAGGCAAAATAATCGCCAATGAAGGCGCGAACAAAATTCTTGAAATTTATTCCAAAAAATATTTCGGTTCGGACGTGGATTTTAAAAAGGATATAATTCCTGTATTTGAAGATGAATTCGCGTTTGGAATCGAAAATACGAATTCGGGCTATGCTTATGATCTTATAATAAACATTGATGCCAAGAAATCTGAAATTATTCATCGCTTGGCTGACGGTTTTGCGAAAACTGGCGGAGTTTTTGAAGAAAAAACAATTGAACATACTCTTTCGGACGGCACAGTGGGAGAGGAAATAGTGTCGGTTCCGGCCGAAACCGTAAGAGACAAAACTACGTACGAAAATATGGATATTTACGGCATAAAATTTGGAGAGAACAAAGGCGTGTTCTACACGTTATTCGATAATAAGGTGGCTGTTTCAAACAACATTGATAGTTTGAAAAAAATAATAGATATTTCAATCAAAAAATCAAATAGTTTGAAATTGTCGCCAATCTTTGAAAAATTAATCAATCCGATATTGAAAAATTCCGATGAAGTTTCTTATTTTAATTTGGAGAAATTACTTCCTATGGTATTCAAGGACAAGAAAGATATCCCGTTTTTCCTTATTCCTTTTTCAAAAATAAGTTCGGGCAATAATTATTTTGACGATGGGATAGCCACGGTCAATTATGTAGAAATAAATTGATATGGCAAAAATCATAGATATAAAAAAGAGTACTCAATCATCCGCGGTCAATTTGCGGACAAAGAGTTTTATTGACTATTTAAAGGAAAAAATAGGGATATTGAAAAAAGAAAAAAACGTATTATATAAAAAAGAAACGCCGATAAAAGAGGTAAAAGATTTACACGGCGGGAAATCTCCAAAATATTTTTACATGAAAGGGAAAAAATTCAATCCTCCAAAATCACTTGGGAATCTTGTGAAAATCGCTGGAGCGGGTTTTTTGATAATATTTTTAATAAACGCTTTAAATGTTTATTTTATAGGCGAATCAATTAAAGAGGACGTCTCATCAACCGCGTCCCAAGGTTATAATTATCTTATTGACGCGGGGAAAAGCGCGACAAAAATTCAATTTGAAAATGCCGTTACGTCTTTTGATAAGGCTATTAAAAATTTTTCGGAAGCTGAAAATGATTTTTGGTTTATAAGCAAAGATATTTCATTTTATTCAAAGTTCAGCACGGTTGGTCGGGCGGCTTCCAATCTGCTGGAAGGAGGAAAACATTTTGCGTCCGCGGGGAAATATTTTTTGGACGCCATGGAAGAATTCAACAAAATTCCAATTTATTTTGTGTCAAAAAATACGGATAAATCGACTCAGCCATCAATAACGGATACCCTTGGCAAAGGCTTGGATAAAACAAATTTGGCGATAAGAGAAATATCGCTGTCCGCGCAAAAAATAAAAAATATAGATGTAAACGAGTTACCTGCAAAAGTTGTTTCACGCGTAAGTTTCGCGAAACAAAAAATACAAGAAATTTCTTCAACGCTCAATGCCACGTCAAAATATTTTCCGGCCTATTTTTATATTTCCACAAAAAGCTGACAATATTTGATTTTATTTCAAAACAACAACGAAATAAGAGCTACGGGAGGATTTATTGGGAGTTACGCGATAGTGGACGTGAACGACGGCTATATAGATAAAATTGAAGTGCAGGATGTGTATGACATAGATGGGTCGTATTGGGGAATAATAGAACCGCCTGACGAATTTAAAGAATTCACTTCGAATTGGAGATTCAGAGACAGTAATTATTCTCCCGATTTTTCCGTGTCGGCAAAAAAAATACGCTGGTTTCTCGAGAAAGAAGGAGGCCCTACGGTAGATACGGTTATCGCGATAAATCAGGGGTTATTGAAAGATATGCTCGAAATAACGGGCCCGATTCAGGTGGGACAATTTGGAAAACTTAATTCCGAAAATTACAATCTGCTTTTGAGTTTTGTAATAGAATCAAAAGCATGGGGAGAGGATGATCCGAAACATATTTTAAAAATTTTTGTGCCCGCTTTTAAAGAAGCAATTTTAAAAAAAGAAAACATAAGCCGCGTAACGAGTAAATTATATAAAGCAATTCAGCAGAAACACATAATGATGTATTCCAGCGATGATGATATCCAAAGTTTATTTGAATCAATTGGTGTAAGCGGAGAAACTCACAATGTTGGGTCGGACGAAGATTATTTGAGTGTAATAAATATCGCCACGGGCGGAACAAAATCCGAACAATTCATGCGGGAGAAAATAAACCATGACACATATATTGATAAATATGGAAATGTCGTTGATGAAGTTACGGTTCTTCGTTCTCATTTATGGAGTGATAAAATTTATTATCAGTGGAAAAACATTTTGGAAAAATACGGATTCAAGGACATGCCGGATAATATAATTGATATTCTTGGGCGAGGAGACAACAAAGTTATTACAAGAATTTATGTTCCTGAGGGGAGTATTATGCTTGAATCGGACAGAAATGACGTTGTTACAAAATATGATAAAGATTTAAAAAAGACATATTTTTTCTTAAAAATGAACACGTCGGCGGGTAAAACAAGTGAAGTAAAAATAAAATACAGACTCCCGTTTGTAATGAAATTTAATCCGGCGGGCACTTATAAATTAGTCGCGGAAAAACAGCCCGGAAGTCTTGGGAGCATATTCACGAAAACGGTTCATGCCGACGAAAGCCTGAAAAATATAGACATATATCCATCGGAAGTTCGCACGGACGATGACAAAAGCCTGACATACGCCACAAATTTGGTTTACGATAAATATTTCGCTGGAGTTTGGGAAAAATAAAAAATATTTTTTTATGCGGAGCGTAAGGAGTGAACATAGAAAATATTTTCCACATTCACTCCGCTCATTTCCTCCCAAACATCTTCTCCAACTCATTCAATGTTAATGAAATCATCGTAGGTCTGCCGTGGGGGCATGTATAAGGTCTTTTAAGTTTTTCCATTTGCATGATAAGCGCCTGCATTTCATCAGGAGTGAGTTTTTTGCCGAATTTTATCGCGCTTCTGCACGCCATATAAGTTATGATCTGTTCGATTTTTCCGTGCATCTTCGATGGATTTTTTTCTTGTAAAATATCGTCCAAAATGCCTTTCACGACTTCAACAATATCTTCCTTTGAAAGAAAATTTGGAACAGCGTAAACAACAAATGTATTGCCGCCGAAATTTTCTATTTCAAATCCAAGATCGATAAAAATATTTTTATTATCTTCGATTATGGCAACTTCTTCGGCGCTTAATTCTATCTGTGAAGGAATAAGCAAAGACTGAATTTGTTTTTCTTTTTTATCAAATTGATCCATCAATTCTTCGTATCTGACACGCTCATGGGCCGCGTGCTGATCTATCAAAACAAGCCCATCTTCATTTTCAGCGACAATATATGAGTTTGCTATTTGAGTAATGGAGTTAATCGAAGATTTCTCCTGGCACGAATTATCGGCATCCTCGCCGATTTTTTTAAAACTTCTTTCAAATAAACTATTTTTCCCTGACGAAAAAATCTCTTTGGAAAAATTCAAAGCATTAAAAATATCCGCGGAGCTGGGAGATTTTTCGCGATAAGAAATTACTCCGTCATTTTTATATCTAAAGGTTTCGGTAAAAGCTTTTGGAGTGAGATTATGTTTTTCCAGAGAACCTTTTACGGCGTTATACATGGCCTTAACAATGGATTGCTGATCCTCAAAACGTATTTCAAGTTTTCTCGGATGAACATTTACATCAATTAAAGAGGGATCAATTTTTATGTTTATCGCGAAAACGGGTTTTTTATCATCCATCAGCATCGAATGAAACGCGGATTTAATGGTGTTTGCCAAAAGAAAATGCTGAATCGCTCTGTTATTAACAAAGAAATATTGATACTGTGACGTACTTCTGCTCAACAGAGGCTTACCTACAAAACCGTCTATTTCAAACGCGCCGCTTTTAAAAAACACGGGAATCATCGCGTCAGAAGTCGCCCTGCCGAAAATATCCGAAATTCTCGAAATCAAATCGGTTACCTTTGGAAGATCGGAAATAATTTTATTGTTATGTATAAACTTGAACGCGATATTGTGGTTGCCAAGAGCTATCGTATTAAATACCGAAGTTATATGAGCAAGTTCCGTGCTGTCTTTTTTTAAATATTTTTGTCTTGCGGGAGTATTAAAAAATAAATCATAAATTTCAATTTGCGTGCCCGTACTCATTCCCGTTTCAGTGGGAATACTCATTTCTCCGCCATCCGTTTTTATTTCCGCGCCGGAAATATTTTCATTCGTGCGGCTTCTCAAAACCATTTTTGAAACGGAAGAAATACTTGCCAAAGCCTCTCCCCTAAAACCGAAAGTGTGAATTTTCCATAAATCGGATTCATCGGAAATTTTGCTTGTCGCGTGACGCTGTAACGCAAGCGACAAATCTTCGGATGTCATTCCGAATCCATTATCAAAAACTTTTATAAAAGATTTTCCGCTATCTTTTATCTCAACAATTATTCTATCGGCGCCGGCATCGATGCTGTTTTCCAAAAGCTCTTTTAAAACACTCGCGGGCCTTTCTATAACCTCACCGGCCGCTATTTGATTAACCAAGCTTTCCGAAAGAATTTTTATTATTGACATATTTTTAATTGTTCGGGGCTGATTCCGGGCTTTTGCAATGTCCTCTTTTGTCCGTTTTTAGTTTCAAGTTCCTTTAGCACTCCTCTGGCTCTGCTTATAATATCCACGGGAAGTCCTGCAAGTTTCGCGACCTCGATGCCGTAACTTTTATCAATTCCTCCATCCGTGATTTTATATAAAAACACAACTCCCTCATTTTCATTTTCACGGACAGCCACGCTCAAATTACAGGCTCTATCAAGCTTCTCTCCAAGATTAATTAATTCATGATAATGCGTCGCGAACAATGTCTTTGCTTTTATGTTATCGTGGATAAATTCCATGACCGCCCACGCGATGCTTACGCCGTCATAAGTGGAAGTGCCGCGTCCGATCTCATCCAAAATAATCAAACTTTTTTCAGTCGCGTGATTCAAAATATAAGAAGTTTCCTGCATCTCAACCATAAAAGTGCTTTCGCCTTTCACAAGATTATCGGCCGCTCCGACGCGAGTGAATATTCTATCCACAACGCTCATTTTCGCATTCTCCGCGGGCACGTAACTGCCTATTTGAGCCATTAAAGAGATCAAAGCGACTTGCCTCAAATAAGTGGATTTCCCTCCCATGTTCGGACCCGTGATAAGTAAAAAAGTTTTTTGTTCATTTAATTCGCAATCGTTTGGGACAAAATCTTTTGAAAGTCCCAAGCGTGGCGCAGGCGTGCTAATAGATGTGAACGAGCTTTTCGAGTGAACTCCTATCAGCTCAATAACAGGATGTCTGCCGTTTAAAATTTTAATTTCAAGATCTTCGGAAATTTCAGGTTTGCAGTAATTGTTTTTTACGGAATTAAAAGCAAACGTTGAAACCGTATCCAAATAAGCGATTGCCTTTGCGGTAGACTGAATTCTCGCGATCTCTTTTACCGCTTCCATTCTTACTTTATAGAAAATTTCATATTCCATTTCCTTGATTTTCCCCTCCGCGTTTAAAACTTTTTCTTCATATTCTTTCAGCTCGGGAGTGATGAATCTTTCCGCGTTAACAAGCGTTTGTTTGCGGATGTAGTCAAACGGAACGGAAGATAAATTTGATTTGCTTATTTCGATGTAATAACCGAACACTGTATTGAATTTTACTTTTAACGAAGAAATGCCTGTTCTTTTTATTTCTCTTTCTTGCAGTTCTTTAATGAAAGTTTTTCCTTCGGTGCTGATTGATCGCAAAGCATCCAATTCGGCATTAAAGCCGCTTTTAATGATTCCTCCGTCCCTGACACTTAAAGGAGCTTCATCAACAATCGCGTTTTCCACAACGGAAATTAAATCCGAAAAAACAAAAAGCTCATCATTTATATTTTGTAAAATTGAAATTCCATTTATCAAATTTTTTATATCGGGAATGATTTTCAAGGATTCTTTCAGCGCGACAATATCTCTCGCGTTTCCAATGCCAAGCCCGAGCCGACTTATAAGTCTTTCAATATCTCTGATATTTGAAAGTATTTCTCTGGCATTTCTTAGTAAACTCGAATCGTTAAAAAATACATTCACTTTATCAAGCCTGTTTTCTATTGATGATTTCGACAATAGGGGATGTAACAGCCAATTTCTAATGAGCCTTCCTCCCATCGTAGTAATTGGCGGTACGATTCCGGGCATAACTACCGACACTGATTCAGTGCTTTTGGCAGAGGCGCTAAAGGCGCAGCGTCTGGTGAATATCAGCAATACTGACGCAATATACGATAGCAATCCAAAAACAAACCCGAATGCGAAAAAATTCAGTAGTTTGGGTTATGAACAGCTGATCGACCTGGCAATA
>JACROX010000061.1 GCA_016214225.1 Candidatus Peregrinibacteria bacterium
AAACATTGTAAACAATTTATTCAAAGAAATTATCTACTGATCCGCAATTCCGCATAGCGGAATTGCCTACGGATTTGCCGCGTTGAACGCGAATCCGATTATGAATTTTACTATGGAGTAGGAAAGTATGATTATTCCAAGTCCTACAAGCGCCCACGTAAGGTGCTTTTTTGCTTGTTCAACTTTATCCGAATCCGCTCCTCCCATTACCATTGTCATTCCTGACATGATTACTATAATTATGGCTATCGGAGCGGCAAAATACAGTAATGTTCCGGAGATTATTTGCAGTAATACTACTGTTCCAAAGGCTGTTCCCTTGTTTTTGAGTTCAGTGCTTAAGTCAAATGGTTCGTTTATAGGTCTTAAGTCTTCTGGAAGAGTGAAGGCGCCCGTGTTGAGGCTGAAAATAGCTGTATTTAGAGCCAAACTTATGAGTGTGAAAATTATTGCCGATTTTGCGAATTTTTTTAGATTCATTTCTATTGAAAAAATTGGAATTTTGAAAGTCCTGATACTATGCCATACGCGGCGGCCATTATTAATATGCCTACTATAAGATAGATTAAAATATTTTTTGCTTTTGTAATATCTTCTTCTTGTCCTTGCGATTGCAAATAATATATCGCGGCTACAACCAGAGCGATAATTGTTCATTGAATTTATCCGTTATGTCCTCCGCGCCCGGAGATTTGCCTTCTCCCGGGCGTGGGAGGAGATTGTCTATTGTTGTATCGGCGAAGCTGGTTGATGTCAGTAATATTGTTGATGATATTGCAATCATCAATATTGCGGCTAATTTTGGAAATATTTTTTTCATTTTATGGTTGCGTCTCTACTTGTTTGGTTTGATTGTTTTGAAATTTTAAATTTACGACTGTTGTTATAATCGTGTATGAAAGCAAGCTTATTAAAAAGCCTACTATTGCGTAAATAATCTGTTTTTTGGCTTTATCAATAGCATCGTCGTTGCCGTACATTGTGGCGAATCTGACTGCTCCGACAATTAAAAATATTAAAGAAACTCCTCCCACAGTTCCTATCATCATTATTGCTAATCTTGGCAAAAGCGTGTTTGTTAGAGCTTTGAGTCCGCCGCCTTCATTTTCTTGTTGAGACGTGCTTGGGCCCGGAAGAGTTTCCGGTTTCGGGACATAAGATGGTTTGAAATTTGTATAATCGCCCGATTGCACTGTTTCCGCTAAGGCTGTATTTACCGTTAAATATCCGCTCAATAATATCGCTAGAATGATTGTTATTTTTGTTAACGCGGCTAATTTTTTTATTGCTTTTTTGTTCATTTTTTAGCTTGCGGTAAAGAAATTTGGATTTGCCGTGTATAAAATCAAAGCGGAGAGAAATAATATTATGAGTCCTCCTATTGACTGAGTGATCCTGTTTTTCGCGCTTTCCACGGCTTGTGAATCGCCGCCCGACACTGAAATTTGAATACCGCTTACAATGATAACTATAACTGCTATTATTCCCGCCACGCTTGCTCCCCATTTGTAGATTGTGCTTACATAGCCTTCTATCAGAGCTGTTCCGCCCTTGCTCAAAAGTACTTGAATCATTTGGCAGTCGAAGTATGGATGGTATTGAGTGTATGCTGAATTCGCGACTAAAGCTTCCGCGGTTTGTGAGCATTTTAAGGAAACTTCGGTTAGTGTTGTTTGTTTGTTGTCTGATCCCGTGAAGCTGAATGTGTTTCTGTAGCATATTCGGCTTTTGAATTTTTCATCTCCCGTTTCCGGAGATGATTGCTCCGGATTTAACGGTTCTTCAAGGACTGTGACGATATAGCCCGCGTCCGTATTTGCCGACTCATCGTCCTCGTGTATCTTGACGCATTGGTCGTCTTCCACATCTTTCAGTGCTGTTCCTAACTCTTCAGCGGTTCCCGCGCTTGCCGTTTTTGCCGAAAATATCGATAAATTTAAGCTTATCGCTACCGTGATTATTGTAAATAGGGCTGATTTTGCAAGAATTTTTTTCATTTATTTGCTATTAGCATGTGGTAAGCCGATGTTGTTTTTGGCGACTCTGCCGTAATAAAAACGGATTGTACAAAAACCACGATTAAGTATGAAAGAAAAGTAATCAATAAGCCGATTAAGGCATATATAAATGTTTCCTTTGCCTTGTCCAGCTTCGTTTGGTCTCCACGCGCAATCATGTATAAAAAGCCTGCGATTATGAGAATTATGATTGCTATCGAACCTATTATTTTTGTGGCTGTATTTATCAGATCCAGAATAAATTGTGAGACGGGGGATGGAGTGTTTGGATCGTTGCTTTTTGCGTTATTGAGATATTTTTGCGGCTGATTTGTCGGACCAAGATTCAATAGATCTTTTACATTGAATGTCGCGTTTTTCAGGTCTTCGCTTTGTCCTTTGTAGTAATCTTGCGAAGAGGGGGTTGTCTCAGTTGTTTTCGCGGGAGTTGATGTGGGATTATCTGCGTATGCCGTGAATGAAGCTGATGTTAGGCAGACTGTTATGAGAATTAGAATTGTTGATATTGTTTTTTTCATTTGTTTAGGGGGGAGCAAAGCTCACGTTACTTGCCAGCACGTCTGCGGCGTGTTTTATGATTCAAATTCTTTTGGCATGTTTAAGAGTGCGTTTTCCTCGCTGATAAGACCTGCTTGAAGCAGATCGGTAAGGGATTTTTTCATTGTTTGCATCCCTTCTTTCGATGATGTTTCAATGACTGAATTTATTTGGTATGTGGCTGATTTCCTTATCAGATTCGCGATGGCGTTATTCACGAACATGATTTCAATTCCGCTCACTCTTCCTTTTTCGTCTTTTGTTTTTATTAAATTTTGCCAGAATACGGCTTTAAGACTCTCTGAAAGCTGTGCCCTGATTTGGTTTTGCTGTTCGGGAGGGAACGCGTCTATTATACGGTTTATCGAGTTCGCGCATCCGCGCGTGTGCATTGTCGCGAGGACCAAATGTCCTGTTTCCGCTGCTGTTAGCGCCTGTTGCATCGTCTCGATGTCACGCATTTCTCCGACTAAAATTACGTCCGGATTTTCTCTCAGTACGCTCTTTAAGGCCTTTGCGAAGCTGTGAGTGTGAACTCCAACTTCTCTTTGCTGAATCATGGACTGATTGTTTTTGTGCGTGAATTCGATTGGATCTTCGATTGTTATGATGTGTTTCTTTTGATTTTTATTTATTTCGTTTACCATCGCGGCAAGAGTTGTCGTTTTTCCGCTTCCGGTAGGTCCCGTTACTATAACGAGACCACTTTTAAAGGCTGAAGTTTTTTTCAATTGCGTCGGCATTCCTAGCTCATCCAGAGAAAGGACATTTTCCGAAATAAGCCTGAATACCGCTGAGATTCCTTTTCGTTGAACAAACATATTTACCCTGAATCTTGCTATGTCTTCTATCTCCAATGAAAAATCCAGATCCAAAGATTGTTCGAAGCGTTTTTTCTGATCAAGACTTAGGATTTCGAGCAAGTAATCTTCGGCCATTTTCTTTGTCAGCTCGGGATGATCCTCTATTTTTATGAGTTCGCCGTTGATGCGAAGGGTTGGTTTTATCCCTGTTCCAATGAAAACATCCGAAGCTTTGTACTGAACCGCTGTTCTGAATATTTTGGCCAGTTTGTACATGATTTGTTTTTATTTTTCTAGATATTTTACCATATTTTTGGCGAAAAAGCTAGGGAAAAAGCCAGAACGCATATTCTAAAATAAAACCGACCACTTGAGATAGAATGGATATGAGAAAATATCATCTAACCCAAGCGGTCTATGAAACAGATTAATTTCTCGGAAAGAAAAATGATAGAGAAAATGCTAA
>JACROX010000032.1:0-765 GCA_016214225.1 Candidatus Peregrinibacteria bacterium
CACATAAATTTCTTTTACAATTTTCCCTTCAGCGAGATATTTTGAAACATTTTCTTGAGCCTTGGCCAAAGCGATGGCTTCTTCTTGACCGGAGTCTTTGGCAAGCTCGATTTCTCCCCTTAATTTTCCGTTCACTTGAATACCAATCTTAATTTTTTCGTCCACGACAAGCTTTTTATCGTAGTTTGGCCAATCGCTGTCAACTACGGTGTAGTGTCCGCCCAAAATGTCATGGCATTGTTCGGCCAAATGCGGAGCAATGGGGGCTATCAATTTAGTAACAATCAATTTATTTTTTTTATCAATTCCGTTTTTTGCCGCAAAATTCATGAATTCCATGAAGGCCGCGATAGCGGTATTAAAATGGAATTTTTCAATATCTTCGGTAACTTTTTTTATAAGTTTATGCGCGGCGATTTCCAAAGCCGCTCCATCCTTAACGCTCTCACCGCTACCGCAAATCATATCCCAAAACTTATCAACAAACCGCGCGATTCCCACAATACCTTTATCGTTCCAGTCGCAGCCATCGGTAAACGGCCCCATAAACATTAAATACATTCTGAAAACATCGCTTCCGTATTTCTCCACGAATTTATCGGGACTCACGACATTGCCTTTGGATTTGCTCATTTTCGCGCCATCCTTGGTAATCATCCCCTGATGCACAAGCCGCCTAAAAGGCTCCTTGAAAGGCACAAAGCCAAGATCATTCATCACCATATTTATAAATCTCGCGTAAAGCAAATGCATGCAGGCATGCTC
>JACROX010000032.1:777-6943 GCA_016214225.1 Candidatus Peregrinibacteria bacterium
AAAGATCATTCGAAACATATCTCAAATAATACCAACTCGAGCAAACAAAAGTATCCATGGTATCAACCTCGCGAGTCGCTTTCCCCCCGCATTTCGGACACTTGCAGTTTTTAAATCCCGCATGTTTTCCAAGAGGCGATTCTCCAGTCGGAGCAAAATCGACATCATCCGGCAATACAACCGGCAAATCTTCGTCCGGGACCAAAACCTTTCCGCATTTATCGCAATAAATAATAGGGATCGGCGCTCCCCAATATCTTTGACGTGAAATAAGCCAATCTCGAAGTTTGAAATTTGTAACTCTTTTTCCGAAACATTTTTCCTCGATATAATCCATAATCGCTTTTGTGGCCTTATTAATATCCATTCCATTCAAAAAATCGCTGTTCATCATTATTCCGGTATCTTCCTGAACTTGTTCCGGCGTAGTAATAGGGGATTTGTCACCGTTTTTCCCAACAACAACCCTGATAATTTCCATGCCTTTTTCTTTCGCGAATTCGAAATCTCTGATGTCATGCCCGGGAACGCCGACAACACAACCGGTCCCGACATGAGCCAAAACAAAATCGCTCACGTATATGGGCATTTTTCTTGATGTAAGCCGATTAGTCGCATAAAGCCCCGTAAAAACTCCGGTTTTTTTGCGGCCTTCGGCAATTCTTTCAATATCGGTTTTTTTATTAGATTCTCCTACATATTCACTAACCGCTTTTTTATCTTCAAATTTATCAAAATGTTTTTTTACAAACTCGCTTTCCGGAGCGACAACAACAAATGTGGCTCCAAAATTTGTGTCCGGACGTGTCGTGTAGACGGTAATCGTATCCTCAAGCCCATCCACTTTATAAGTAATATTTATTCCTTCGCTTCTCCCAATCCAATCTTTCTGCATCAAAATCGTCCTTTTCGGCCAGTCCAGCCCCTCATAATCAAGCAATTTTTCCGCATAATCTCTGATTTTGAAAAACCACTGATCAAGCTCTTTATGGGTTACTTCCTCTCCGCACCTGTTACATTTGCCATCCTGAGCCTGCTCATTCGCCAATACGGTTTGGCACGAAGGACACCAATTCACAGGGGCAAATTTCTTGTAAGCTAAACCCTTTTCAAAAAGTCTGCAAAAAATCCATTGCGTCCACCTATAATATTCCGGCGAAGATGTCACAACTTTCTTATTCCAGTCCCACATCGCGCCCATTTCGCTCAACTGCTTTGTCATATAGGCGATATTTTTCGCGGTGCTTTCCTGTGGGGGAACGCGGGTCTTAATGGCGTAATTCTCAGCGGGCAAGCCAAAACTATCATACCCCATCGGCTCAAAAACATTAAATCCGCGCATTCGCATATAGCGTCCCCAGCTGTCAGCCGGCCCGTAATTGTACCAATGCCCGATATGAAGCTTGTCTCCGGAAGGATAAGGGAACATCACAAGATTATAATATTTCTTTCTCTTTTTATCATTCAAACTAACGCAAAAAAGCTTGGAGTCTTTCCAGTTTTTTTGCCATTTCCGTTCGATTTTTACCGCTTCATAATTTCCCATGACAAACAGCATTCTACTCAAAGATTACCGTTCAATCAAGCATGTCTCAAGGCTATCCGAAGGGGTCCCCTAGCTCGTCTTATTTACCATCATCTTCAATTCCGACTCATTCGTGTCGTTTGCTTTCGGATAGATATTTTCTATCAATGAGCCGGACTTGATGTCATCATTAAGTTTTTTAACTTTATCCGTAATGTCTTTTATATCGAACGCGATTTCAACTACTCTTCCTTTCTCTATAATTGGCTTTGCGTCAAACATAAAAATCATTTCATTAAGACCTTTAATCATTCTGTAAGGGCCGCTTCCGTTAATCTCCTCTTTGTTTTGCAGAATTTTCCCGTGAACGGACACAAAAGCCGGAAGATCTTTACTGTTTATATAATTAAAAAAAAGATTTCCGACAAATTTACCGCATCTGACCTTCATCATTTTACAAAAATCCTCGCTTGCGAATTTTATAGTCCCGCCGCCATCAATAACCACAATAAGATCTTTGGTGGAATTTAGAATTTTTCTATATTTGGATTCGGCTGTCTCCTTTTGAGGAGCTTTTTCTTCAGAAACATTGGTTTCTTTCGTGTCCGTTTCGGCTCCAGCATGAGTAACGTCAGTTTTCACTTCATCAAGGCCTTTTTCGCTATTTTGCAGAAACAAAACCACGCCGGAAAATGACACTAGGAACAAAGATACGGCGGAGATGGCGATCTTCTTATTTTGGGACAGATTCATCGTTTTGTATTTATTTATGGCATTATTATAACATAAAGCCATAGACACGTCAACCTCGCTATGCTATAATTGAGCACGAACAAAAATAAAAATTAACCTCTATCCCATGGCTAATGAAAATATAAACGTAGAAGCGATTCTGCCTATTCTAAGGAAAATTCCTCTGTTCTCAAATTTGGACGAAACTATGCACCGCGAAATAATTCAACACATTGTTTTGATGTATTATCCCGCGAATTACGTCATTTTTAATGAAGGGGACGCGGGCGATGCTTTATACATAATGAAAAAAGGTAGAGTGGAGGTTTTCCACAAACCGAAGGAGGAGGGAGATTTGGGAAAAAAAGTTTCTGAAATAGGCGCGGATGGCTTTTTTGGAGAAATGGCGCTTGTCTCTGATATTCCACGCAATGCTTCCGTTAGAACTCTCGAAGACACCGAGGTTTTTATTTTAAATAAAGAAGATTTTAAGCAGTTGTTAAGTACAAACACGGCAATGGCGGAACAGATAAGTTCCGCGGTTGTTTCCAGAATGAAAGATAACGATAAACAATGATTTTTTCTTATTTAATTTTGGGTCACTTGCTTGGGGACTTCATTCTTCAGCCGGCAAAGCTTGTTGAATGGAAAATGCGGAGCAAAAAGGGGATTTTTGTTCACGCGTTAATTCATTTTATAACGAATCTCGTTATATTTTCCCCGCTTATTTACAACGGATACACGGCAATGATACCAATATCTTTCGGTGTAAGTTTTATTCACTTTTGGATTGACAGTGCGAAAATAAGCTACGATTTAAGACACGACAATAAAGTAACTCCTTTTGTTCTGGATCAATTATTGCATCTTGTTGTTATTATCATGGCGTATGCGGTTTCTTTAAAATACGCTTTCCAAATACCAAATACGGATTTCTTCAGATTTTACGCAAATTTTGTCATTATAAATTTCATGTCATTGATAATATTCGCGAGCATGTTTTAGAGAGCGTCCAAGTGACTGCTGGGCATGGCCGCTATCGTATCTTTATCATCGACGAAGTACCCATGCTATCGACCGCGGCTTTTAACGCCATGCTCAAAGACGTAAGAAACGTATAAGTCCATACGGTATAAGAAAAAATATCCACTATGCCCGTTAAATAAGCGGACAGAATTAACATGGCAACACCAACTATTCCTCCGACCAAAAGTCCGGTTACCGGCAGCGCTACTGTGGCGATATAGCCTGTTATAAGAACAATTATCGCGGGGATAAGAAACACCATTACAGCCTGAATTATTATTCTTATACCTATAATCACCATCAGAATTGTTATCAAAAACGTGTGTTTCCAATTCATAATCACAAGTTTCGCGCTTTTTTTTATGGAATCAAAAACACTTTCTCCGTCGATTACAATGTAAAAATCCGTATAGATAAAAAGCAAAGTAAGAATAAAACCGATAATAATAAATAATATAAAAACCGGCAGAAGGATCTCAAAAAGAGCAAGTCCAAGATTTCTTACGACAAATGACATCTCAATAAGAACGGAAAAAAATGAAAAAGTTTTAATCAAAAGATGATATTCAAAAAGCTGTAAATAAGACATAATCCCATATCTTAGTCCTGTTCCGACACCTGCGGGCTGGCCGTTCTTATTTCGCGCGATTGTTTGAATGGCCGCGGCCTTGGCCAGAGTTGGATAAAGAAGATAAATCAAAGCAAGAACGGCAACGGTAATCACCAAAGGTAAAGTCAATGAAACATGCGATTTTATAAATTCCCAAATAAATGTGACAACATCCTTTAAAAAACTGCCATGCTCATCGCCGAACAAATAAGATTTTTTAAAAGCAAAAAACTGATAAGAGATATATCCGGCGCCTACTGTAGTTGTTAATATGGAAGGGATGAATCCAAACCAGAAAATAAGTTTCTTGCTTTTCTGAGTATAAACCCAAGATTCCGCGATAATTTGCCTATAGTCCATACGCCCCATTTTACTTTCGGCTTCCGTAAAGGTCAAATGGTCTTGTCAAACGGCTTTTCTTAATATAAAATAAACATCGCTTGAAATTTTAAATAAATTTAATCCCTAAAATCTCTAAAAATGGAACGCGCGAAGAAAAAGAAAGTAATGGAAAAACACGGAATTCATCCTAAAGACACGGGATCATCCAATGTCCAAGTAGCTGTTTTAACGGAGAGAATTAACCAGCTGTCCAAGCATCTCGAGCAAAATCCGAAAGATGATCATTCAAGAAGAGGACTATTGGGATTAGTGGGAAAACGAAGAAAGCATTTGAATTATTTGAGATTGCACAAGAAAGACGATTACGAAACTTTAATTAAAGATCTCAAGCTTAGAAAATAAGTATTTAAATACGATCTTTGAAAATTCATTACAAGGCCAAATGTGCCCAAGAATATCTTAAGTAGCAAGTTTTAGAGAACAAGAATTGGTCTTTGAAACTTGTAACTTAAGGCAATAGCGGTTCCATTTGGCCAAGCGCGCCGCAGGCGTGCTAGCCTTTAACTGTGACCCGCCTTTAGGCGGGAAACTCTTTATATTAACCAAATAATTTATGGAACCAAAAAAAACTACAATGACTCTCGCGGGGCGGGAATTCAGTTTTGTTAATGCCCCGATTTCCAGCTACGCGACAGGATCGATAGTTGCCTCACTCGGCGATACTGTTGTCATGGCAAACACCTCAATAAGTGAAGGAGGTAAAGAAGGCGCTGAATTTTTCCCGATGGTTGTGGACTACGAAGAAAACATGTATGCCGCGGGAAAGATAAAAGGCAGCCGATTTATAAAACGTGAAGGAAGACCTTCCGAAAACGCGATTTTGATATCGCGCTTGATTGACAGACCGATCAGGCCGCTTTTCCCTAAGGGAACAACAAACGAAGTACAGATTATCTGCAGTGTGCTGTCCGCGGACATGTCCATTGATCCAGCGACTACGGCGATGAACGCCGCGTCAATGGGGCTTTTATTGAGCGGAGCGCCGTTCGAGGGACCGATTGGGGCTGTCAGAATCGGCTATTTCAACGATGAACTTATTGTTAATCCGACTTACGAACAATGCGACGAAGGAAAATTAAATCTCGTTGTCGCCGGAACTATGGACGCGATAACAATGGTGGAATCCGCCGCGAATGAAGTGACGGAAGAACTCCTTCTTCAGGCTTTCGAATTGGCTCACAAAAATATTAAAGAAATTTGCAAATTTCAATTGGATTACGCCAAACAATTTGAAATAAAAAAAATAAAGGCGACAATTGTAAAACCCGAGGAAGGCCTTGTTAAAAAGGTGAAAGACATAATAACCGTTGACATGATTAACGGAGTAAAAGGAAAAACCAAAAAAGAGGTTAAAGAAAAAGTTCACGCTTTGGAAGATATTCTTTTTGAAAAATTCGCGGCTGAAATTGAATCCGAAAAAGTTAAAAAAAGTACGTTTTCCGAAATTTTGAACAATATTTTGGAAAAGAATATGAGAAAAAATATTCTCGAAAAATCCGAACGTTTGGACGGAAGACAGCTCGACGAAATAAGGCCTATCAATATTTTCCTCGACGTTTTGCCGCGAACTCACGGCTCGGCTATTTTTCAGAGAGGTGAAACAACCGCTTTGACAATCACAACGCTTGGAGGACCGGGGGACGCGCAGATTATTGACACGATGGATAGGGATAAAACAAAGAGATACATGCATCATTATCACTTTCCTCCATACGCGACAGGCGAAATAAAGATGCTCAGGGGCCCGGGAAGAAGAGAAATCGGACACGGCGATCTTGCCGAAAGAGCGCTTATCCCGATGCTTCCAAGCCAAGAAGAATTTCCTTACACGATGTGGCTTGTTTCGGAAATCGTAAAATGCAACGGATCAA
>JACROX010000033.1 GCA_016214225.1 Candidatus Peregrinibacteria bacterium
CCATAATACCTGTCCACCTCTTTGGGTTGCCTGTGGATATGGATGGGATTTTGCAGATAGCTAAGAAGTATAAGTTATATATCATTGAAGACGCAGCTTGCGCCCTTGGCGCTGAATATAATAAAAGGAGATGTGGGGGTTTTGGAGATATTGGTTGTTTCAGTTTTCATCCCAGAAAGGTAATAACCACAGGCGAGGGGGGAATGGTTGTTACAAATACAAAGAAAATAGCTGAGAGGATCAGTGCATTGAGAAACCATGGAAAACAAAACATCTCCTTTAATCTTGCAGGGCTTAACTATAGGATGACTGATTTTCAGGGGGCAATAGGATGGGTTCAGATGGAAAGGATTGAATATTTAATAAAAGAAAGGATAAGATTGGCAGGATATTATGATAAAATACTGAGGAGTATAGATGGGATTTTAATACCGGCAGTTAAAGGGGATAAAAGACATGTATATCAGTCTTATGTAATATTGCTTGATAGAAAATTAAATAGAGATAAAATAATTAAACAACTTAAAGGTAAAGGTATAGAGGCTACTATCGGGACTTATGCCTTGCATACCTTGCCTTATTACAGCAAAAAATACAATTACAGGTTAGAGGATTTTCCAAACTCCTATAAGGCCTTTAAAAATAGTATTGCCTTACCATTGCATCCCAAGATGAAGCAAAATGATGCGGCAAAGATAACAGATATTTTGATAAAATTAATAAAAAGATTAATATAATTTATGAAAAAATATAAAAGCCATGGATCTGGTAAAGTAGTGAGGGTGAAGTTTAAGAGGATCGGGAAGGATGTTATTTTTGAAAAGGGGGTATTAGTCTTTCATCCGGAAAACATTGAGTTGGGTAATAATATATATATTGGCCATTATTCAATCTTAAAGGGGTACCATAAAAATATAATGAAAATTGGCGACAATACATGGATTGGCCAGGGCTGTTTTTTCCACAGCGCCGGCGGTTTAAGGATAGGCAGGGATGTTGGCATAGGTCCTGGTGTTAAAATTATCACATCCTATCATAAGATGGATGACATCAATATTCCCATTCTACACAGCGATATAGTTTATGATGAGGTAATCATTGATGGCGAATGTGACATTGGGACAGGGGCAATTATATTACCTGGTGTAAAGATTGGTAGGGGATCACAGATAGGGGCAGGGGCTGTGGTTACAAAGGATGTGAAGCCTTACACTATTGTTGCAGGTGTGCCTGCAAGATTAATTAGATACAGAAAGAGGAAATATTAATCTATGGAACAACCATATCTGACCATTGTAATCCCGGCTTATAATGAAGATAAAAATCTTGAGTGTGCTGTATCTTTAATCAAACAAAAAATAAAACCATTATTAAGTTCTTATGAAATATTAATTGTTGATGACGGCAGTTCAGATAATACAGGTATGATTGCTGACAAATTATCCAGCGGGGACAAGGAAATAAGGGTTATTCATCACCATAAGAACCTTGGGCCGGGCAGCGGCCTGTTTACAGGCATTAATAATGCCTATGGTGAATTTATTATATTTATCCCTGCAGATATTGCTATTGATTTAGATCAATTTAATAAATACCTAGAAGCCTCTAAGGAGGCTGATATTGTGGTTGGCCTTAGAAACGACAGAAAGGATTATTCCATATTCAGGAAGATAAATTCCGTTATTTATATATGGATGATTAAGCTATTATTTAATATGAGGCAAAGGCAATTTAATTATGTTCATCTGTATAGAAAGAGCATCTTTGATAGAATTAAAATTGAATCAAAAAGTGTTTTTATAACAGCAGAGATATTAATTAAGGCGAGGGATTTAGGATATAGATTGACTGAGGTTGAGATTAACTATGTTCCCAGGAAATTTGGAGAAGGGAGTTGTAGTAAACCAATTGTTATATATAATACATTTAAGGATATGATAGTCTTCTGGTTCCAATGGATTTTTAGAAAAAGTATAGCGCCACAAAAAATGGAGGTTTGATTTGTTAGCAATAGAGATTAAAAACCTTTCAAAGTTATTTAGAGCAGGTTTCATAATGAAAAGGGTTAAGGTTTTGGATAACCTTAATTTAGATATAAATAAGGGTGAGATATTTGGATATTTAGGTCCTAATGGTGCGGGTAAGACCACTACTATTAAAATATTATTGGGCATTATTTCCCCCACCGCAGGCAGTGTTTCTTTATTAGGAAAAGATATAAAAGAAATAGGTGTTAAAAAATATGTGGGTTTTCTTCCTGAGCAGCCATATTTTTATGACTATTTAACTGCTAATGAATTTCTACACTTCTGTGGTCAGCTTTTTAATATAAATAGAATTGACAGACAAAAGAGGATTGATGAGTTACTGAGGATTGTTAAATTAGAAGAGAGCAGTCATCTTCAGCTTAGAAAGTTTTCTAAAGGTATGCTCCAGAGAATAGGTATTGCACAGGCATTGATAAATGACCCAGAACTAATTATACTGGATGAGCCAATGTCTGGCCTTGATCCAATTGGCAGAAAGGAAATAAGAGATATAATTTTGAGTCTAAGAGATAGGGGGAAAACTATTTTTTTCAGTACGCATATCATCCCTGATGTGGAAATGATATGTGATAGGGTAGGAATAATTATGGCTGGAAAACTACAAGATGTAGGTTACATAGATGATATGTTAGATGCTTCAATAAGTAATACAGAGATAATTGTATCTAATATTAGTGAGCCTTTAATTGATGAAATTAAAAAGATTGCCCCCCAGTGCATTCAAACATCTGATAAACTGTTAATTAAGGCAGAAAATGATGAGCAGATTTCAAAAATAATTGAAACAATATATAAACATCATGGCCAATTAATATCGTTAACCCCTCATAAAAAATCCCTTGAGGATATCTTTGTTGAAAGAATAAACAGAGGAAATAATTAATGAAGATAGCAGCCATTGCTATAAATACCTTTCGTGAGGCAATTAAAGATAGGATACTCTACAGCTTATTATTCTTTGCCCTGCTGATGATTGCTGGTTCTGTTCTGCTAAGCACACTTACACTTGGTGAGCAAGCTAAAATAATAAAGGATGTAGGCTTAGCAGCTATTTCCATATTTGGACTTTTAATTGCTATATTTGTTGGAGTTGCTGTAATGACTGTCGGTTATATGCTTATAATATGGATTTATGCTGGCTATTTTGATTTTGTCTTATTAAAGGCGATTCTCTTAATATTTTTCCAATTAATGGTAATCACTGCTGTAGCTATTATGTTTTCAACCTTTTCTACCCCAGCCCTTAGCGGTTTATTCACATTGGGGGTTTATGTGATTGGTCATTTATCAGGAGACTTAAAGGTCTTTGGTGGAGGTTCTGAGATTGCAGTAGTTAGACATGTTTCTAATTTTCTATATTACTTACTGCCAAATTTATCCAATTTTAATATTAAAGGAGAGGTTGTCTATAATATTCCTGTAAGTTGGAAATTTATTCTATTTTCTATCACATATGGGATTCTTTATATATTTATCCTTTTACTTATTTCTACTGTTATCTTCAATAGAAGAGATTTTAAATAATGTTTTGAGGGATAGAAATCAAATAGCGCAAAATGCTGAAGAATGAAATTAAAATAAAAGTATTAATGATAGGCCTTATAATTATTGGTCTCATAATGATGATCTTTCTTAAGGTCTATTTCAACAGTATGTGGGAGTATCAGCAGGGGGAGGGTTTTTTAGTTAAAAAGGATTATGAGAATGCAGTAACACATTATGAAAGATCTATCAAATGGTATACGCCTCTAAATAAATATGTTAATAAGTCTATAGATCGTCTCTGGGAAATAGGAAATATCTTACAAAATGAGAATAATGATAAGTTAGCCCTTGAGGCTTACATATCTTTGAGGGGCAGTTTATATGCTGTTAGAAGTTTTTATACACCACATAAAAAATGGATTGAGATGGCTGATGGCAAGATAGCTGATTTGATAGTAAAAAAAGAACCCTATTCAGAGGAGGATAAGAAAAAAACCATTGAGCAGCGAAGGAGAGAAGAGATGGAGGTATTAAAAATTGATTATGCCCCGAATCCTTTCTGGGCAGTTGTATTAGAGATAGGTTTTATAGGTTGGATAGGTTGTGCAATTGGTTTTATCTTTCTGGCCTTTGTAAATAAAGATGAATTTAACAATAGAAAAGCCGCTTTGTGGGGTGGTCTAATAATAACATTCTATGCCTTATGGATTCTTGGAATGGTAAATGCATGAGAATCTTATATATTTTAATGGTTATAACCGGCCTTTTTTTGATAATAATTTCCTTCTGGGCAGGTTTTAATACAAAAAAACCTTTTAATATTGTTGGTATTATATTTGCCCCTATTGGATTAATAATATGTCTAATAGGAGTCTTATTGCTAATTGTACCAAAGTTTTTTTCTTAAAAATTGTTTATAATCATCTTATCCTTTCCCTAATAGAGAAATGTTAAGGTGAGAAGATGTCTCGCTTCTTGTAGGGATGTAAATAAATATGAAGTTATTAAACAAAATCAAAGATAAATCAGCAAAAGTAGCTGTAGTTGGAATGGGCTATGTTGGACTACCGCTTGCAGTTGAAAAGGCAAAAATCGGATATACTGTTGTTGGTATAGAAGAAAACCCTGTTCGCATGAATAAGATAAATAATGGCGTTAATTATATAAAAGATGTTAAGGATAATGAGCTTAACCAATCACAGTAAATACGATTATGAAAATATAGTTAAAAAGGCAAAAAGGGTCTTTGACACAAAAAATGCCGCAAAAAATGTGAAATTTAATAGAGAAAGGATTGTAAAGCTATAACTATGGTTAAATTAGCCATTATCGGAGTCGGCGAATGGGGTAAAAACCTGCTTAGGAATTTTTACCAAATTCCTGAGGTTGGGATAAAATACTGCTGTGACGCAAATAATAGGGTTATAGAAGGATTGAAAGGTATTTACCCCAATATCCATTTCAAGACAGACTTCAAAGAGATATTTGAAGATAACACAATAAATGCAGTAGTGGTA
>JACROX010000013.1:0-6597 GCA_016214225.1 Candidatus Peregrinibacteria bacterium
TCTGATTTCTCGTATCTTTTGGAAAATCTTCGTTGGGTACTTTTGGAATCTTGCAATTGTTGTTATAGTCATTTTGGTGGAGGTTATTGATGTACTTGCCTGTTTTCAGTATACCTCCACTGTCTTCTGGATAATTACCGATCTTTAACATGTTGATTTTGGGCTGTTTTTCTGATATAATTGCTTGATTCAAATATACCAAAAACAAATACAAAAAATGAAGAAGAAAAATAAAACCGGTCAAGCATACCGCGATGCTAGCGTGCTAGCAAGTAACGTGAGCTCTGCTCATTCTTTTTCAAAACATAAAATTTTTCTGGTTTCACTCGTTGGAGTTATTGTGACGGCTTATTTTTCAAATCAGATTGCGGATTTTATTAAAACAAGCGTTATTGGTTTTCCCGAACACGCGCCTTATGACGGAGTTGTTTATCCGATACAAAAGGTTCCGGACTTTGTTCATTTAAAGTCTGACAAATGGAAATCCGAATATGCCGCTTTTACGGATAAAGAACTCGTAAGTTTGCCATATTATGATCCTGAAAAATTGGCTTTAAGTACGGACAGTCTTGTTTGGAGCAAGCCGGAAGATGATAAAACAAGAAATTTAAAGATAACTTATTCGGTTCCATATATGGGGAATTACTTGTTGGATGGGAAGGAATATGCTGGTTCTCACGCCGCCGTTGACATAAAAGTTCCGAGTGGAACTCCCATCTATCAGACTTTGGCTCCAAGGTTACCATTTATTCCTCTTACAGCCATTTAAAAGAGATTTCCGTTTCACAGGGGGATGTTGTTAAAAAAGGTCAACAGATCGGATTTAGCGGGGCTACAGGAACTGCCACAACTCCTCATTTGCATTTTCAAATAGACACAAGCGACGCGCCATGGCATCCATTTTGGCCTTTTACATGGAAAGAAGCGCAAGACGCTGGATTGGATTTCTTCTCGGCAATCAACGCGGGATTGGGGAAGGAAAAAGGTGAAGCTGTTACAATAAATCCCCTTAAATACGTTCAAACTTACATGGATTCCAGTGCAACATATACAGCCGCGGTGCCGTCTGTTTCAGTAACCCCCTCGGAACCTATTTCCGCGACTACCGCCAGTTCTTATGTTCCTCCCGCGTCCGGGTCCGGCACTTCCGTTTCAACCGAAACAGCTTCTACGACAAGCACTCCCCCGCCTGAAAATACATCTCAAGCTCCCGTTTTGAATGTGGATTTTAATGTAAATGACACATATTATGTCGGAGAAAATACCGATTTTACGGTTCTGTTGAAAGATCAATATGGGAAACCGTTTGTAAACGGATTTATCGGAGAAATGATTATTTCTTCCACAAACGGCAATTTTACTTCAAATTCTTCGATTGTGAATTTCTTGCAATTCGAGTCCGGAGCGAAATTCAAAACCGGCATGAAAGATTTGCATGAAGGAAAAGACAAAATCAAAGTTATCGTAAACGGTCAAACATATTATTCCAAACAGTTGCAAATCGCGGATAGAGTTTATATTTGAGGGCATTAAGGTGACTGTTTCTTCCGGATCATTGCCGTTCCCGGACGTTTCTTCGGATGAGTGGTACGGGAAATATTTATATACCGCGTATCAGAAAGGAGTTGTAAACGGCTATCCGGATGGGAAATTCAGACCTACAAATACGGTTAATAAATCCGAATTCTATAAGATATTGTTTAACGGGATGGGTATCACCGTGAACACCGATGTTAAAGAAGCGCCTTTTGAAGATGTGCCCGTCAACAGTTGGTTCGCGCCATATATATCTTACGCCAAGGAGATAGGCCTTATTAACGTCTCGTCATCGAAAATCTACCCCGCAGGACAAATGACGCGGGGGGAAGTGGCTTATGCTATTTATAAACTGATGCTTAAGGGGAAATAACTTTTCGCTACCATCTGGTACCCGCGACAGGATTTGAACCTGTGGCCTTTGCCTTAGAAGGGCACTGCTCTATCCAGCTGAGCTACGCGGGCTTGTTAGGGAACATCTGAAAGACGCGTATTGCCGTGTCAACTTCGTCGCTTCCTTCTCATCGTACAGTATGTACGACTCGTTCGGAAGCTCCTTGTTTCCTTGCAATCCATCGTTTTTCAGATGTTCCTTAGCTAGTATACTAATCTAATTCATACTTTCAACTCTTTAATATAATTATTTCCAGAATAAATATGATTAGATTGTTAAATATATGAAGCGCTATCGCGGGGTATATTGATTTTTCTTTTATTACCAGCGCGTTTAGAATTAGTCCTAAAATAAATATTTTGCCAAAACTTTCAGATTGAGAATGCAAGCCCGCAAAAATCAATGCCGCTAGAATACTTCCCAAAACAACCCCTGTTTTATTTACAAGATTTTTTAAAATAAATCCTCTGAATAAAATTTCTTCCAAAACCGGATCAACTATTAAAATTAATATTCCCGCCAACGATAAACTTAAGATATCTTTCCCGAATAACGGCAATATTCTCTGTGAAATTTCAAATCCCGGGATTTTTATGTTTGTATATAAAACAATTACCGTGATAATGAAATTTATTCCCAAATAGAGGAAATAACCAGTCAAAACAAGCTTTATTGTTTTTGAGACGCTAACTTTTTTAAAACCGAACATTTTACTTCCTAAACTGTTTTTTATTTTTGTCAACCTTTGAAAATACTTCTGCATCGGATAAAATGTTATTGTTTATTCAATTCTACAATTTTTATGCATTTAAGTGAAGGTGAACAAATCTTAAAAGTCTACCATCATCATCCGACTCCTTTTGTGTTTACTTTGATAAAAATTATAATCGGCACCATTCCTTTTTTTCTGCTTATGTATCTCTTTAAAAAATCTTTGCCCGTGAAATGGTATATAGTTGGGCATTTGATTATTTTTCTTATTTTTTCGCTTGTTATAATATATGCCGCTTTGGTTTACTGGCTGGATAAGCTTGTTGTTACAAATCTGAGAATTGTTTTTATCGACTGGAAATTTTTGACAATTCGAGACGAGACGGAAGCTTTTTTAGATGACATTGAAGATATAAGAACTCAAGAACGAGGGATGTTATCTAGCCTTAAGATACTGGATTATGGTATGTTTGAGGTGGAAACTGCCGCTTCCACGATTACTATAAAGTTTACGGACGCGCCCGATCCCGAAGAAATTCGCAATTATATCTACCACGTAAAAAAACAATAAAGTGATACAGAGGCAAAAAATGACGGATGAAAAGGTAAGTCCTGCGGCGGGTGTCTTGGATGATTTTTCCCAATTTGAGAATCAATTGCGGCCGAAAAAACTGACCGACTATATCGGACAGTCCGGCGTAAAGCAAAATTTGAAAATTGTAATTGAGGCCGCTAAAAAAAGAGGTGAAGAACTTGATCATATTTTGCTTCATGGAGCTCCTGGGCTTGGAAAAACGACTTTGGCCAATATTATCGCAAATGAATTTGGAGTAAATATAAAAGTCACATCCGGTCCGGCTCTCGAAAAACAGGGAGATGTTGCCTCTATTGTCAGTAATTTGGGTGAACATGACATTTTATTTATAGATGAAATACATCGTCTAAAACCTGTCGTGGAAGAGGTTCTTTATACCGCCATGGAAGATTTTGGAATTGATATAATTGTAGGCAAGGGCCCTTCCGCGAGAAACATGAGAATAAAACTTCCGAAATTTACCTTGATAGGCGCCACCACAAAAGTCAGTATGATATCTGCTCCTCTAAGAAGCCGCTTTGGGAGTGTTTTTAAATTGAATTTTTATGAACAAATGGAAATTAAGGAAATTATTTTGAGATCGGCAAAACTTTTAGGTGTTGAAATTAAAGATGTTCCAGCTAATTTGTTGGCGAAATCATCAAGGCAAGTGCCGCGTATCGCAAATAGACTGCTCAAGAGAGTTCGTGATTTTGCCGAAGTTGAAAATAAATCCGTTATTGACGAAGGAATAACTAAAAAAGCCCTCTGCGCAATGGGAATTGACGATATAGGACTCGATCAAATAGATAGAGAAATTCTGTCCGTTATAATAGATAAGTTCAGAGGCGGTCCTGTCGGACTTACCACTTTATCCGCCGCTATTTCAGAGGAAAAAGAAACGATAGAGGATATATATGAGCCGTTTTTAATTAAAATGGGATTTTTGGAAAGGACAGCCAGAGGAAGAATCGCGACGGAAAGAGCCTATGCGCATTTGGGAATCGCGCTATCTGACAGATTTCTGTAATCCATCGTTTTCCTTAAGGTTCCCTTTCATTTGATTTATGTTTTCTATATAATTTTTTCTGTAATTAAAATTGAATAAAATGTTTACCAAGAGGTTGATTCTTGCGCTCGTTATATCGATTATTTTGATTGTTTTCACCGCCTGCAGTTTTGAAAATTCTTTTAAAGATGAGCCGAATTTAACTTCGATTACAGGTATATTGAAAGAGCAAAAAAGCACCGACAACCATAAAGGCACTCATGTTCTTATCGATTCTCAAAACAAAGAAACGTTGATAAGGAGTGTTTCCTTGAATCTGTCGGCTGATGGAAATTTAAATAACAAGGTTCAATTGACCGGTTTTTTAAATACAAAAGATAATGTTTTTGAGGTGACCGGAATTTCCATATTGGAAAAATTAGACAACACTCCAACTCCACAAATCAGCGATTTGGAAGAACCGAAAGAAAATCTTCCGGGTGATACCGAATTATCCGATATGCAGCTTCCTTTGGTTGATATTGAATTTGTCACTTTCGAAAGTCTCCCCTATCATTTCAGCTCTAAGTATCCTAAAAGCTGGTATTATGCCGGAGTTTCGGGGAAAGGTAATGGGATTTTGCATCACTATGGTTTTAGCAAAGATCCTTTGACTGATGATAATGAATTGATTTCCATGGACGTAACTTCATCTCCCATTCAAAAAACCGGAGAAGCCTTAAAAATAGGCAATAATAAAATTTATAAAACTATTGATGGGGATAATATTAATCTTCAACTTGTTGTCAATAATCAAAATTTTAAAATTCAAGGGAACAAAGAATTCGAACAAACAATGCTTATTATGGCAAGTGAAATTATTCCAATACCATTCAATTAAATTGAATTATGTGGTAAAATTGCGCGATATAAAAATTTACATAAAATCATATGACAGAGTTTAATCATTTCGATAAGTTTACCAAAGAGGCCAAAAAAGCTTTGCTTGTGGCTCAAGAAAAGGCAGAAGAAGCTAAAATTAATTGTGTCGGGACAGAGCATATTTTAATGGGAATTCTTTCACAGCCCAATTCTTTGGGCGCTTCCGTATTGCTTAATTTCGGAGTTTCTTTGGAAACCGTAAATTTTGCCTTAAAAACCGTAGGTAGAAGCGGTATCCCTAATAACAATACTGCTAACAGTGACCATGGAGAATTGAAAAAAAGTAGTTTTGCAAAGGAAGTTCTTGAAGATGCGTTTCGTTTGGCTTATGAATTCGGCCATGCTTTTGTTGGCACGGAACACCTTCTTTTGGCTTTGGTTTCTCAGGTAAATACCGCCGCGACCGTTATTCTGGAAACCATGAAGGTATCCCCCGCCGATGTTAAAGAGCAAATCCTCGAGATATTTGAACGAGCTAAAAATTTACCTAAAAATGACTCTGTAGAAGGTAGTGAAACGCAGCAACCAAAAAATCCTCAAATGATGAATCCCATTGAATTCTTTTTGACCGGACTTCAAGGAGTTTTGAGCGGACAGCCAAAAGATACTTTCATGAATAACAATAAAAAGAAAAAAAATGTAGGCAAGAAATCCGGGACACCAGCTTTGGACTATTTTACAAGCGACCTTGTTGAGGAAGCAAGGAAAGGAGCCATTGATCCAATTATAGGCAGAAGCAAGGAAATAGAACGATTAATAAGCATTTTATCAAGAAAAACCAAAAATAATCCCGTGCTTATAGGAGAATCCGGTGTTGGAAAGACCGCCGTATGCGAGGGATTAGCTCAAGCTATCGCGCAGGAGCGTGTTCCTAGCAATATGCTTGATAAAAAGATTCTTTCTTTATCAATGGCGGCTGTTGTAGCCGGAACAAAATATAGAGGAGAATTTGAAGAGAGAGTAAAACAAATTATTGAAGAAGCTACATCTCAGGATAATGTCATTCTGTTTATAGACGAGCTTCACACTGTCATGGGAGCCGGAAGCGCCGAGGGCAGTCTTGATGCCGCGAATATACTTAAACCCGCTCTTTCCAGAGGTAAAGTTCAGATGATAGGAGCTACAACCACAACCGAATATAGAAAGCATATAGAAAAAGATGCCGCTTTGGAGCGAAGATTTCAACCGATTACGGTGGAAGAAAATTCGCCGGAAGAAAGTTTGCAAATTCTTAAAGGAATCAGGGAAGCTTTTGAGGATCATCACAATCTTTCCATAACCGAAGAGGCGTTAAAAGCTGCCGTTATACTTTCAAAAAGATATTTAAATGACCGTTTTTTGCCCGACAAAGCTATCGATCTTATAGATGAAGCGGCCGCAAAAAAGAGAATTAAGTCCAAAACAAATACCGATAAAATTAAAAAATTACAAAAAAAATTACAGGCTATAGTC
>JACROX010000013.1:6621-11197 GCA_016214225.1 Candidatus Peregrinibacteria bacterium
TGTTTCCCAACAGAATTATGAAAAGGCCGCAGAATATCGAACCGAGGAACTTGATGTTTTGAAAAAGATTGACGAGCAAAAATTTGTAAAAACACCCAAGAATAAACGCGATAAAGTAACCGAGGATGATATCGCAGAAATTGTTTCAACAATGACCGGAGTTCCGGTCACAAAGCTTTTAAAAGACGACATTTCCAAGCTGAAGCAACTTGAAGACAACCTAACAACACGCATTGTAGGGCAAAGTGAGGCTATAACTGCTGTTTCTAACGCGATAAGAAGGTCCAGAGCGGGTTTTGCCGACGAAAGACGTCCCATAGGATCCTTTATTTTTCTCGGGCCTACCGGTGTTGGGAAAACCGAGCTTGTAAAAGCCATTGCCGAGGAAATTTTTAATGATAAAAATGCTCTGATTAAAATAGACATGAGTGAATTTATGGAAAGGCATAACACTTCCAGGCTTGTGGGCGCTACTGCCGGCTATGTCGGATACGAAGAAGGAGGACAATTGACCGAGGCTGTTCGCAGAAAGCCTTATAGCGTAATTTTATTTGATGAAATAGAGAAGGCTCATCCGGAGGTGTTTAATCTCTTACTTCAAATTCTTGAAGATGGTGAACTTACCGATGCAAAAGGCAGAAAAGTCGACTTCAGAAACACAATTATAATTCTTACTTCAAATATCGGGGCAAAAAAATTGACCGATAAGGCCGCTCCGATAGGATTTGCCACGAAAGATTCTGAAAAATCCAAGGCGATTCAAGATTTTGAAGCCATGAAAAATGAAATTTTGAAGGAATTGAAAGATCATTTCCGTCCCGAATTTTTAAACAGAATAGATAAAGTTGTCGTATTCCATGCCTTAACTCATGACAATATTAAAGAAATCGTAAAATTGCACTTAAATCGCCTACAGGAGAGACTCAATCATAGGCATCTTAAATTGGATATTACTCCCGAAGCTTTGGAACTTTTGTCCGAACTGGGATATGATCCAAAATACGGCGCAAGGCCTGTAAGAAGGGCTATTCAGGAATACGTGGAAGATCCTTTGACAGCTAAATTTCTGGATGGTGTATTTCAAGATAGCGATACCATAAAAATAGTGAAGAAAGCCAAAAGTATTGATCTTGTAAAATAGCTTTGACTTTTTACTCCAATTCTCTCTATAATTCGCCTGCTTTTTGGTAGTTTGGTGTTTTTTTATTAGCAAGATTTGCTGTATTGCCAATAAGCGCTTAATTTTTAAGACATCTTGCTAAATAAGGCTTATGAAGAATACTTATACCGCCAGCGCGGTTATGGATGAGCTACTGCGTAGTTCTACCGATATCAGTTCTCCGTTGCCCGGCGAACTTGTGGAAGGAACTGTTGTTTCCATCACAAAAAATAAAATATTGGTTGATCTTGATGGAATAGCTACAGGTATGATATCCGGACAGGAGGCTTGCGATAGTCTTGATACTTTAAAAAGCTTAAAGGTTGGCGACAGCATCTCCGCTTATGTTCTTGAAGAGGAGAATGAAGATGGACTTGTCGTTTTATCTCTCAGAAAAGCGAGCCAAGAAAAAACATGGAAAAGATTTGTTGACTCTTATCAGAGCCAGAAATCTATACAAGTTATTCCCAATGAAGCGAATAAAGGAGGGCTGCTTCTGAATATTGACGGGATTAAAGGATTTATTCCGGTATCACAGCTTGCTCCTTTGCATTATCCAAGAGTTGACGGAGCTGACAGTAATGTCATTTTGGCTCGTTTGCAAAAACTTATCGGGCTTACTTTATCCGTTAGAATCATAAATTTGGACAGAGAAGGCGGGAAATTAATTCTTTCCGAAAAGGCCGCTGAAGAGGAGGTAAGAGAAGGTTCTTTAAACAAACTCGAAGTTGGACAGACTGTAAAAGGCAAGATAAGCGGTATAGTAAAATTTGGTATATTTGTAACTTTCGATGGGCTGGAAGGGCTTGTTCATATTTCCGAAATAGCTTGGGGACATGTGAAAGATCCTCATGATTACGGCAGACTCGGCGATCCTGTTGATATTATGGTTATAGGCAAAGATAAGGATAAAATAAGCCTTTCGATAAAAAGACTTACTCCCGATCCTTGGGTTTCCGCTACAAAAAAATATCAAATTGGGACTCTTGTTGAAGGAGAAATTACAAGAATTACGCCTTTTGGAGCTTTTATGAGACTGGAAAACGATATCAACGGATTAATTCATGTAAGTGAAATTTCAAATGAAGAAAATGCCGATCCTTCCCAGTCAATTAAAGTCGGAGATAAGATAAAAGCGAAGGTGATCGCGATTGATCCCGAAGATCACAGGGTTGGACTTTCCATTAAAGCTCTTTCCGAAAAACCCGAAAAAAAGGCTAAAAAAACCTTGAAAGATGAAGATATTACGGATGGCGCGAAAGAAGAAAAAAAGAAGAAGACAAAGAAAGATGAACTTTAATTCCGAACAAAAGAAGGCGATAGATCACACAAAAGGACCACTTTTGATAATCGCGGGGGCTGGAACGGGGAAAACAAGAGTGATTACTTCAAGTGTTTTGCATTTGATAAATTCCGGAGTGTATAAAGCGAGTGAGATTTTGGCGCTGACTTTTACTGAAAAAGCGTCGAATGAAATGGTTGAGAGAATAGATATGGAAATGCCTCTCGGTTATGAAGAAATATGCGTAAAGACTTTTCACTCTTTTTCCGAACAGATTTTGCGAGAATCGGGGCTTGAAATAGGTCTTGATACTTCATATAAAATTCTTACGAAAGAAGAACAGTGGTTTTTCTTTAAGAAAAATTTGTATAATTTTGAACTTAATTATTACAGACCGCTCGGGAATCCGAACAAATTTATCTCGAATTTGCTTACGCATTTCAGTAAACTTAAAGATGAACTTATCCCCCCGGAAAAATATATTGAGTGGGCTGGTGGTCTTGCAGATGAGGAAGTTCGCGAAAAAAATCTTGAGGTCGCGAACGCTTACAAAAAATATCAGGAACTTTTGATTCAAAATAATTATTTGGATTTCGGTGATCTTACAACGTACGCGGTAAAGCTTTTTGAAACGAGAAAAAGTGTTTTGGCCGAATACAGAAATCGTTTTAAATATATTTTTGTTGATGAATTTCAAGACACGAATTTTGCGCAGTTTAGGCTTGTGCGAATGCTTGCGGAGGAACATAAAAATATCACCGTTGTGGGAGATGACGATCAAAGTATTTATAAATGGCGAGGGGCGAGTCTTAGCAATATTCTTCAATTTGAAAAATTCTTTCCCGAGGCCAAAAAAGTTGTTTTGACGGGAAATTACAGAAGTTCGCAAAATATTCTGGATAGCGCTTATGCGCTTATACAAAACAATAATCCAGATAGGCTCGAGGTAAAATCCAATATAGTAAAACGGCTTAATTCAAATATCGACTGCAATGAAAAAGTTCACGCGCATCATTTCCAGAATTATTTAAATGAATGTGAATTTGTAGCAGAAAAAATCGCCAGCCTGCAAAAAGAGGAGGGACTTCCCTACTCTTCTTTCGCGATTTTGGTTAGGACAAACAGACTCACCAGTCCTTTTATAGACGCGCTAAAGTCCGTGGGAATTCCGTGCCACGTAAACGATCCGAAAGGGTTACTTCATTTGCCTGAAATAAAAGATTTGGTTGCCGTTGTGAAATTTTTGGCTAATTCTTATGATGATATTGCTCTTTTAAGAATTTTAAAATGTGATGTTTTTGGCGTACAGATGGGCGAAATTTTATCTGTAATAAATAATCCAATAAAAAAACATTTGATTGATGCTTTGAGAAATCTTGCAAATGATGGGAATGAAGTTTTGCCGGGGCTTGAAAGCAATTTTAAAAAGATATTCGAACTTCTTAGCTATCTTGTCGAATTTTCAAAGAAAAAAAGTGTCGGACTTCGAGGAGGTTTATAACATCAATGAATTCGCAAAAAATGTTTCCGCTTTCGATAAAGATAACGAGAACAATTTTGTTTCGGATTTTTGCTCGTATATTGAGCTTTTGGAAGAATCGGAATTCCCGATGACCTATAAAGAAGATGATGTTTCACGCGACGCCGTTCAGATTTTGACAGCCCATGGGAGTAAGGGGCTTGAATTTGATTATGTTTTTATTGGAAGTTTGGTAAACACAAGATTTCCCGGGGCGAATAGAAAAGACACTTTTGTTATTCCCGAAGAATTAACTTCTGAAATTTACTCCGGTGGAGATGTTCACATGCAGGAAGAGCGCAGACTCATGTATGTCGCCATGACTCGCGCTAAAAAGGGGCTTTATTTAACATATAGCGATAAATACGAGGGTAATAAAATTTGGAAAAAATCAGTTTTTTTCGATGAAATTTTAGAATCTGATTGTGTCGAACAGATTGAATATAAGCCTAAAACTGACTCCATAAAAGATTTGAAAAAACTAAACAAAATCCCCGCAAAAATTTTTTTTTTATTTTAATTCGATAAAAAAAGAATCAGTTATTCTCAATTGGATTTATTTAATCAATGTCCGCTGAAATATAATTATTCTTATCTGTTAAAAATTCCCGTTCCA
>JACROX010000021.1 GCA_016214225.1 Candidatus Peregrinibacteria bacterium
ATTCATCGGACAAGGCCATAAGAACGCTTGGGCTTTGGAACTGCCTGTATTTAGCCAAAACATCTTTAGTGATAATAATTTCCTGTCCGACACCGACAGTTTCCGTCTCCACGGCTTTACCACCATCCTCTTTCAAAATATCCAACTTAACAGGATCCCCGTATACAACCCTAACAACCTTATCCATCAAATTTTCAACTTCAAAAATATCGGAACCGATAGACTTGACGGAAGTCGCGTCGGTAGTTACGGAAATAACAGCCTTGGAATTTTTATAAACCTTATTAAACCAAACTTGCCCGTTCACAAGCAAAACATCAATCGCGGGAGAACTCTCCGAATCATCAAGCGAAGTCAAAACAAGATCACTGCCGCCTCCAACTCTCACTATTGTACCGTCAAAGAATTCCATTATAACTTTTGCGTCCGAGGAAGTTCTGATTTCATCACCCTGAAGAACAAGAGCATCGGAAGTAAGATTAAAAAAATCATTTGTGTTCCATGTTTTCATTGAAGCGCTTCCTGAAACCATATGTAAATTAGCCCCGTAAACTTTTTTATTCCCAAACACGGCTCCCCATAAATTAAACAAAAGAACAACTATAATCCCAACACAAATTATTATCAAAAAAGGCATGACATAGCCTGAATAATTGATTCCTCGCCTTAGATGTCTATTTGGTCTACCATAATACATATCGACTCCAATTAAAGACCCATCTCCTTCTTTATAGTATTAATGTCCCTAACAATTTTAACATTCTTTTTCAATATCTTTTCGGTCTGCCTGCAAGCATGCATTACAGTAGTATGATTTCTGCCACCGAATTCCGCTCCTATTCTTTCATAAGATTCTCCAAGCTCATGTTTAATAATATACATGCAAACTTGCCGGGGAATCATAAACTCTTTATGTCTATTTTGCCCGATAAGATCATCCATAGTCAAACGATAATAATCGGAAACAATATTCATTACATCGCAGGAGGTTTTAACCATTGCCTGATTTTTCCTTGCATCGATATCATAACCTATAATTTCCTGAGCTTTATTGAGTTTTCTTATAATTTCAGCAACGGATCTTATGGTTGTAACTTTGTTGGAAAGTTCGCTTTCCGCGACAGCTTGCCTCAAAACTCCTTCCAGCTCACGAACATTGGAAGTAAGATTCGTAGCAATAAATTGCAAAACTTCCGGATCAAGAATAAGCTGAAATTCCTTGCATTTTTGATTCAAAATAGCAACCCTTGTTTCAAAATCGGGAGGAATAAGCTCAACCACCATCCCCATTCCAAAACGACTCTTAAGCCTCTCATCCAAATCATCAATCTCTTTTGGAGGCCTGTCGCTGGTTAAAATAATTTGTTTGTTCCTGTCGTAAAGCTCATTAAAAGTATGAAAAAATTCCTGTTGTGAAGAATCCTTTCTGGCAAAAAATTGAACATCATCGAGCAAAAACACATCCACATTTCTATACTGATCCTTAAAAGAACTCATATATCTATTCCCGATAGCCGCCACAACCTCCGTAACAAACCTTTCGGCTGTTATATATTTAACAACCATATCGGGGAAATTTTTCAAAACCTCATTGCCGACAGCCTGAAGCAAGTGTGTCTTACCAAGCCCGACACTCCCATATATATATAAAGGATTATAAACTCCTCCGGGCGCGCTACTGACGGCGGTACACGCGGCATGAGGAAGCAAATTCGCGCGTCCGGAAATAAAATTAAACAAAGTATATCGCTCATTCAAAATTTTGCTGGAAATTTTTTCTCCACCTCTTGAAACATTGACTTCATTTAAATTTCTTACCTTTTTAACTTTCTTTTCTTCATTGGCAAAAAGAGATTTTACATCCACGCCTTCGATATTATTTTTTTCGGCAAGACGCGGACACACTTGATATTGGACACTTATAACAGAGTCATCCATTTCCTGAAGAGCCTGCAAGATTTTTACTGTATACTTTCCGGCAATCCAAGTTTCCGCGAAAGTGGTGGCAAGACCAACGATAACGGTGCCATCTTCTTTTTTCTCAAGAATGGCACTGCCGGCAAACCAAGTCAGAATATGAGCTTTTTGAATGGTGGGTTTTATTCTTTCAATAACATCAACCCACAACTGCTTAGTATCCCTTTGCGCCATAAAACTAAAAATAAAATGCCCCCAAACACGCCGCTGTGGCGGTGTGCTAACTTTTACCGTTAGCCCGCCACGGGCGGGCGAACTCAATTAACAGAACGCATCAATATTATCCATTTCACTTCCCCCAAACAAGAGCTTTCCTTCAAAAAAAACACCATACAATCCATAGAAACACTACCCCTCCCCCCTACAACCTATAGACAAAAACAGTAAATCTTAAAATATTTCTAAAATATCACAATCATCCAACATCACAATTTTGACACTCGACGCAATCCGAAATAGTAGCGAGAAAATCGGTCCGTAGCCGGAACTCAAGCGAGCTCCGCGAGTCTTGAGTGTAGGCGAAGGATGACACGCAAGAAAATTTTGCGACGGTCAGGAGCTAAAAATTTTCTTAGCGGGTCAAGATTTTCCCTATTGATATTGAAAATTTCTATCTAACAAGTTTCATGATATCTCCATACGTAACTGCCACAATAAGCAACAATATTAAACCATATCCGAATATATGAATAAAGGATTCAACCTTCTGATTTACTCGTCTGCCTGCGATAAATTCAATCATAAGAAATAAAAATCTTCCGCCATCCAAAGCCGGAATCGGCAAAACATTAATTACCGCGAGACTCAAAGAAAGTATTGCCATAAATCTTATAAGAGCAATTATCCCGTCTTGCACAAACACATGAGTCATTTGCGCAATTCCAATAGGACCCGCGACAGTCTCGGGAACCTTGCCATTCTCCGCCAAATCAAGAACAACCCCGCCAAACATCCGAACGGTTAACTTTGACATCTTCACCATCTCCCCAAAAGATTTATAAACTGAAACATAAAAGGGATACTTCTCATCGTCTATTTTTTCAATTGAAGACGTAAGATTCACATTATATAAACTTAATCCTTGACCTTGCCCAAAATTCATAAGCTCCGACAAAAGAACTCCTATCTTTCCATTTTCGGGACGTACTTCATATAAAATTCTCTCACCATTTCTGTCTATAAGATAAGCCAAAGTGTCTTTTTGATGTTCAGCGACAAAATTAATCAACTCTTCACTGTCATTCATTTCCTTCCCATTCACGGACAAAATGGTATCGCGCTCATGCAATCCTATTTTTTCAGCGGAAGAATCGGGCAGGACTTCGGAAATTATCACGCGACGACCAAGATTAAAATTTAAAATCATCTTCTCTTTTCCCCCATTTCTATATATTTCATATTCAACGCTTTTCTTGCCGCGAATAATACTTTCAAGTTCATCAACATAATAAATGTTATGATTGTCAGCCTTTAAGATAATATCACCAGGCCTGATCCCTGCGTTATAAGCCACGGAATCATTATCCACACCAAAAACCCCAACCCTTGGGAAAGACGCGAAATCGTAAAATTTAATCGCAAGGCCGTCCGAGACCGCACCATTTTTAATTTCATAAGTAAGAACTTCTTTATCTCTCTTTACTTTATAAACACCGGTTGGATCTTTTAAAAATTTTGCGGCAAAATCGGAGGTGACAATTTTCCCGTTGAAAAGAATAATAAGATCATCGGCCTTCATCCCGACCTTCGCGAAAACACCATCAGGCTCGATAGCTTTTATTTTCAATCCTTCGGCAAGATGAATTCTTCCGCTATCCACGGCGGGCAAAATATCGCCGGGAGAAAAAAGCGGCTGCATGCCGAAAGAAAATCCAACAGTCAGCAAAATCCATGCCAAAAGAAAATTCATAAAAACACCGGCAAGAACAACTTTCACTCTTGCTCTTAAAGGTTTCGCGGCAAAACTTCTTTCATCTTTAAACGATCTTTTATTCCCATCCTCCCCTTTCATTCTCACGAATCCTCCAAAAGGAATCCAATTTACGGAATAAATCGTTTCACCTTTTTTCTTCCCCCAAATCCTTGGAGGCAAACCAAAACCGAACTCTTCAACTTTAATCCCCGCCCTTCTGGCCATAATAAAATGCCCAAGCTCATGCGCGAGCACAAGCACGGACAAAATCAGAATAAAAACGATAGCTGTAAAAATATAATTCATGATTTAAACGGTCATCACATCTTTTTCTTTTAACTCGGACAACTCATCAATCCTCTTATTAAAATCATCAACTTTCGCCTGTAAATTTTTATCCGCGCCATAAGAATCGTCCTCAGTAATTTCATCTTTAATCTGTTTCAACGAATTAAGCGCTTCATGCCTCGCGTTACGTACCCCTATTCTGGCCTCCTCCTCAAGTTTTTTCACATGCTTGGTCAATTCTTTTCTCCTCTCCTCGGTCAAAGGCGGAATATTTATTCTAACGCACACGCCATCATTAACGGGATTAAGCCCCGTACCGATTCCAACAATGGCTTTTTCAATCTCCTTCAAAAGATTTTTGTCCCAAGGCTGTATTTGAATAGTGCGAGGATCGGGAATCGAAATTGTACTGATCGCCTTAAGAGGCTGGGAAACAGAGTAAACTTCAACATGTATATGCTCGACAAGCGCGCTACTCGCACGCCCCACCTGAAGCCTCGCGAACTCATCTTTCAAATGAACAATAACTTTCTCGCACTCTCTTAAAGCATTTTGGATAATTTCATCTACAGTCATATTTAAAAAGTTAACGAATAATTAAGATATCAGGGTACCGATTGTCTCTCCTTTAACAGCCTTTTCAATACTTCCTTTTTTATTTAAATTAAAAACAAGCATGGGCATTTCCCCTTCATCGCAAAGAGAAGCACATGTCAAATCCATAACTCCAAGTTTTTTTTCTATAACTTCTTTAAAATTCATCTTAGTATATTTTTTCGCGTTTTTGAATTTCATCGGATCTTTGTCGTACACATAATCAACTTTTGTGGCTTTCAATAAAATATCGCAATTCATCTCAAGAGCGCGCAACGCCGCGGCGGAATCGGTAGTGAAAAAAGGGCTTCCGGTACCTCCAGCAAAAATCACAATTCCACCTTTTTTCAAATGATTTAGAGATCTCTTGATGGAATAATTTTCCATAGCCGACTCGCAATGAAAACTGCTGACGGCAAAAACATCCGTCCCAAGATTTTTTATTGCCGCTTCCAGAGCCAAAGCATTTATGCAAGTCGCGAGCATCCCCATGGAATCGGACACCGCTCTATCCAATTTCAAATTTTTAAAATCCCTGAATCTCCAAATATTTCCTCCTCCGATAACTATGCCGATCTGACATCTGAGTTTTTTTACGGAAACAATTTCCTTGGCCAAATTCATCAAAATCTCTCCATCGATACCGCTGGATAATTTTCCTTTAAAAACCTCACCGGAAAGCTTCAGCAAAATTCTTTTATATTTCAGTTTTCCAGCCATAAAAATTTAAGTCCTTAAAATAATATAAGTCAAAATAACACCGATAATAAGACCAACCGCGAAAATAATCGGCGTTTTTTTGTCCTGTTTTTCTTCGTGCGCATTCGCCAAATCACTCAAAAGATCCGTACTGATAACAACATCTTGATCCAAATGTTTTTCAATCACTTCTTCATACGCGTGAGACGCGATCAAGTTAACAAATTTATCAAACTTCACCTTAACCTTGTCATAAGGTTTGTCGGCGGCAAGACCTTCTCCCACGACACTTTGGGAAACGGGAATCTCCTCATCCATAGAGCTTATTTTGAATTCCGCGTCATCATCGCCGGAAGATTTCTGCGAATCCCTGAGGTCAATTGTGTCATCATCATTTCTCATCACCCCCTAATATAGCATGACACCATTATTTTTCAAACGAAATACTCGTGGTAATTATCCAGAAGACAGTGGAGGTATACTGAAAACAGGCAAGTACATCAATAACCTCCACCAAAATGACTATAACAACAATTGCAAGATTCCAAAAGTACCCAACGAAGATTTTCCAAAAGATACGAGAAATCAGAT
>JACROX010000056.1 GCA_016214225.1 Candidatus Peregrinibacteria bacterium
GCTGGTTTTGGTGCTCATAAGACTGCTTTAGTGAATCTGACCGTATGGTAGAACAGATAATAGAACAAGTCAATACCTTCTTGACTTCATTCTATCCACAGTATATACTCAGGGTAGGATTAAAAACACTTATGGACAACCTACACCCAGCACAAAAGAAACTGCTGCATCTTCTCAAAGCGAATATGGAGGATCCTCTTACTATTCGGGAAATGCAGGAGGAATTACGACTTTCCTCTACGAGTCTTGTCTATCATCACATTCAACAGTTAGAAAAAAAGGGCTATTTGAGGCGCAATCCTGTCAATCCACAGGATTATCAAATTTTGGCAGACGAGCCCGAGAAGAAAATCACATATCTCAATATGTATGGTCTTGCTCATTGTGGACCAAAAGGGTCAATTTTGGATGATAACCCGATTGAAAGAGTGCCTATAGCTTCAAAAATTCTTGGGTTCGCTTCTGAAGAGGGATTTATGGTCAAAGCAAAGGGAGACTCAATGTCACCAAAGATAAATGACAAAGACTTAATTGTTGTGCGTAGAACGAATGATGCTGAGAATGGCAGTATAGTTTTGTGTATAAATGATGGAGAGGCGTTGATTAAAAAAATTCAAAAAGGTAGTCAAATTATTCTTACTTCACTTAATCCAAAATACGAACCGTTTGTTGCGAGTAAAGATTTTAGGATTGAAGGAGTGGTAAGAGGTATATATTCTTATGAATTTTCCAATGCTTAACAATAATATTAATTATTGGAATCAGTTATGCGAGTCGTTTGAAGCGGCATGTGGTGTTATTGGTGCAAAGAAAATTTTGGAAATGCCTTTTGATATAAACGAATGGGATGGACTTGGAAGTTTTTATGAAAAAAATACGACCAAGCAACATAAATCTAAATATGGACAATTTTTTACACCAAAGAGCATTGTTGAATATTTGATAAAAAGTACCCACTATAAAAAATCGTACACTGTCGCTGATATATCTTGTGGGAGCGGTCGTTTCTTGCTTGGAGTAACTGAAAAGTTAGTAGATTCGCGCACAAATTTACAGGACATACAAAATAGAATTTTTGGATTTGATATTGATCCGGTTTTAACTAGGATTTCTCTAGCAAATATTAGGGGCTATCTTGCAAAAAATGGTTATAGAATGACTTTAGATACAGATTTCAATATTGAGTGTAAGAATTCTTTGGAAAGTGCAGGTGGATTATTTTCTAAAAAGTACGAATTTGACTGTATTCTTGGTAATCCACCATATTTAAAGGCTTCTCCGAAACAAAATCTTGGTCATCCAAATTTGTATGCGTCTTTCGTTGAGGCGGGTGTTAATTTTTTAAAAAAGGGTGGAAGTTTAGGTTATATAATTCCTAAAAGTTTTGTTTCTGGTGCGTACTTTTCAAAGTTAAGACAAATTTTAACAGAACAAATTTTGACCGAAGAAATAATAACTCTTTACGAAAGAAACGGAGCTTTTTCAGATGTGTTACAAGAACAAGTTTTGCTAACTATTCAAAACTCAGAGCCGACAAAAAAAGATGTTACGGTGGGTGTGGCGTTTACGAATGGAAAATTTGAGATAAGCACATTTAAATCTCCGTATAATACTGTTTTTTGGGAAGATATAATTTGTATTCCCTCAAATGAGTTTGACATGCGACTTGTCAACAAATGCTTTAAGAATGGGTTTAAAAAGATTGCTCATGCTGGCTTGCGTGTTTCCACTGGTCAAATAGTACCGTTCAGGATGAAAGAATATTTGACAGAAGAGGACAAAAAAAACTATAGACCAATTTATTGGTCGCACAATATAGCCGCGCGAAAATTTGAGCCAAATAAAAAGCAGAAAGGCAGACAGCACATGGTGATTGACTGTAAAGAAATTGAAACTGAAAAATTGTGTGAGCCAGTTTTGGCATTCAAGCGTATTAGTGCTAAAGAACAAGCTCGAAGATTGGAGGGGGCGTTAATCCCAGGGGATTCTCAGGGTTATTTTTTGGAAAACCATTTGAACTTTATTAAACGAGAACATGAGCAAGCACCATCACTTGAGGTTCTACAAATTTTGTTAAACAGTGCTTTATGGGATCGTTTATTTCGACTTATAAATGGGAATACTCAAGTTTCTGCGAAAGAAATTCGGATTTTCCCTAGCCCTCATAATATTGATTTTTTGGAGGAAGCTGCAAAAAATGCAGCAGATAATGAGCATTTAGAAAAAGCCATCAATGCTGCTTATGGCTTAACGCCAGATGAATCAAATTATGTATTGAGCGGCCAGAATGAAATAATGTGAGGTACTTTGTTGAGTATCCATGCTTCAGTGCCATTTGAAATAGTTTCACTGAATTTGCGAAATACTTTTCTGTCCATGAAGACGCTGACGTAGCGTCTTCTGATTCCAGTTTGAACGGGAAATAACTCATCGAGTTCTTTTTTACGCAGGTCATTTATTTCGCCAGCTGAGGCAATAGATTCAATGAAAAATAGAGTTTTAGACTTTGAACCGTACGCCACAACATCCGGCATATGTTTATGTACATCGAAACCCATGCCTAAAAAATCTTTTAAAGAATCTGCAATATGTAAAGATTTATCGTCCGTGTCTGAGAAATATAATATTTCAAATTGTCCTTCGATTGCAGGCAAAAATTTTTCTACCGCAATTTTTGACAAATAGTTATGCGGCGAAGGGTGTATTTGATAATGAAATTGAGCAAAAGTAACTTTTAGCGACTTATCTCGTCTCCAATTATCAGTTTTCGTATCAGCGGAATACTTCTTTTTCCACGCATTTATCAATTTTGTTTTTTCTTTACCCTTTGTCACTAAGATTTTCAAAAACTCCTGATTTAGGATGTAGTTTGTTTTTGCTGAATTTGTTGGTCTTCCCGGATCGTCGTGATTTCTGATGACTATACCTGCATCTACTTAACTTCCGTAAGCTCTCCCGAGTATTTTCCGCGTAATTTGTTCCACCAGCTCTACAAAAGTCCAAGATATCTCTAATACTTGCCCCCTCAGCCAGAGAGTCGAATCCGGCCTTTGTCTGCTGTGGCTTGTGGTCTTGTAACGCCAAAATTGACCAACAAGTTAAGTCGGTATTTTGTCTGTTATCAAAGTTGATGGCTTCTAAAAGAAGTTTCACCTCATCAAGTTTTTTTCTGTATTTTTTTGAGACTTCTGGCATATGAGCAAATCAATTTATGGTTATTGTACCGCAAAACCTATTTTTTAAATTCTCTGAAGTACTTACCAAATACTTTTTGAAACAAAACTGTTTTTTCATAAAGCCAAGCAAAAGATTCTTCGGCTTTGTTTTGGTCGAAAATGCCCGATACTCCTTTCTTGATTTTTATACGGGAAGCGACGGCGGCATCCACCCATTCAATTGACTCACCAATTTCTTTTTCAATTTCTTCTTTTCGCGCTCGTAAAGAATTAAAAAGATCTTTACTGCGACTTATATATATTTCACACCCAATCAAGTTCTCTCGAGAATTTAGTGTCAGAGCAACATGGCCGTCAGAACTTCCCATACTTACGTCATACCAATATTGTGGACGCGGTGTTTGTAGGCGTATTTGAGTGTCAATTTCGCGTACATAAATTTTAAATTTCGTCCAAAATTCAAGCTGTTGCAGTTTTGTATCGGTTAGCTCGCCATTAGATGGGCTTGTTTTAATTGCTTTTGCCCATTCATTTGGACTAACCATGATTTCGAACTTTGGAGCTGGATTTGAGCCTTCGATTTGCCAAAGTTCAATTTTTATCAAAAAGAAGCCGATATTTTCGTCTGTGTGTTCGTTAAGCCAATCAATCGCTTTTTGGTGTTCGTCGCGAACATCTTTAACAATCCAAATAATTATTTCCGCGTCATATCCTGACGCATAAGTAATAATTTTTCCTAAATGATCGTGGTTCGTATCTTCAAGCTGATTTTCAATGATAATTTTTCGTCCAGATGCTTCTTCTTCGGCAAGAATATCAACGCTAAATCTCCCGACGCTCGCTTCGGTTTTAATGAGTTTTATATCAACACCAATCTCTTCGCTTAATGCATCAAGATTTTCCTGTTGAGCTAGCCAGTTTGTAAAATCAATAGCTTCGTGTCCCCAAACGTCGCGGAGTTCAACTTTATTTAACTTTGATAGTGGTTTTTTATTCATAGAATTTTCTAGTTGTTATTGTATTCGTTTTTCCCTTGTAAAGAAACCGTTTTCGGAGCGTAGCGGAGAAAACTCCTTATATCCCCTCTAAAAATAAAGAAAAAGAAATTTGAAAATTTTTTAAAACAATTGGGCGATAGCCCAAAAAAGAAAAGGAATATTTCAGCTAACGTCCATGAATAACTGAAGTTTGGTGGCGGTATAATTTGGAGCGGAGCGACATACCGCCGCCAAATTTGGGAGAACGAACGGAGCGATAGCGGAGTGAGCGAACCAGTTATTCATTGAACTCATAGCGAGTTTCCCCCAAAAAACACCCTAAGATTCATTACACTGTAGGCAAGATACTTGAAACCGTTGTGTGTTGATTCAAGTTTCTCATACCGTATCGTGAGCTTCCTGTAGGTGTCTTGCCAAGCAAAAGTCCTTTCAATAATAAATCGTTTCTTGTAGATTGGTTCACTAAAATCTTCATACATCATTTTCAGCTTCTTTTCATCTTTTGTGCCTCTTCTGTTTGGCTTGATGACCGGAATCATACCATGGTAATGGATAAGCCATTTGTTGTATGATGAATCAAACCCCGAATCCAAGGTGAAATATGCTCCGGTTAGATCAAGTCCAATGCATTCTGCAAAATCAGTAAGGTTATCAATGCCTTCAGGAAGAAGTATGCTATCATGTTCATTAACAGGTCTGACGACTAATGGAGCAATCACAAATCCGTGATTATCCGCTATCGTAAGCTCTTTTAAGCCTTTCTGATGCTTGTGTCCCGAGTACCCAATACCATCCCCCCTTTTTTAGCAGTGGTATTGCTACCATCACCATGGAGTATTGAAAGATCGAGCTTGTTCTTTTTAAATAATTCCATAATCGAGGTTTCAAACAGATTTCGGTAACTGCCGTTTTTACTCCACCGATTGTGCCATTTGTACACATTTGTCCAGTGAATTTCATTGTGGTAGGTTCGTAATTGATTCCACTGAATTCCGGTATGGAGCACATACAGAATGTAATTGAAAATTTTACAACGGGAAATCTTTTGCTTTGGTCCGCTGCGGCTTCGAGATAAATGTGGATCAATATACGTTTTAAAATCTTTCAACCCCACCTTTATTGGTAATTTTCGGATAATGACCTCTTGTGGACAAGTTTTGTTGCTCATACGATTGTGCAAAAATGATAGATAAAATTGTTAACGCACTTTATCCTCATTTTAGCACAATTGTGCGAGTAACGCACTATGAATTCATTAGATTTGAGGATACATCGTATGAACATCAGGAATGTTGCTATTATTGCCCATGTTGACCATGGCAAAA
>JACROX010000014.1 GCA_016214225.1 Candidatus Peregrinibacteria bacterium
AGCTATTCTTGGCTTATGATCAAGCCTTATTCGTTCAATTTCTAAGAGCAAAAGCAGAAGTCCGGTCAAAACAAGGATAGCGACTCTCGCGCCGAAATAATTTAACAAGAAAGTGTATCCGACTAAAACAACCAAGCCGGATAAATGAAAAACCTTCCTCAAAATTTCAACAAACATCTTATATCTTTTCCCCATTGGACAATTCTAAAAAAGCTTCTACCTCCAGAAACTATACCACTTTTTTTGAGGAGCTTTAAGTAAATTCAATTGATTTTCGAGGACAAAGATTTTCTCCTGCAAAGTGTTCATAAGTCGGAGAAAATTTTGTCTTTCTTCGGAATGTTGATTGACCATCCTTTCCAAAGTCTGGGTGAATTTTTTAAAATCATCAGCCGTAATATGGAAATCTTGAGTATGATTTTCGTCGTCGATTTTTACGAATGATTTCGTTGTCTTAGCCTTAATATTCGCATCTTTCTTTTCCCCTTGAGTGAATTTTTCTGTATTTCTAATGCCAAAAAAATCACAGAAAGAAGCTCTATCCAAAAGATAGTTAAAACCCTGAGGAGTTTTCTGTTTTTTAATTTTTATTTTTTTTGATTTTATTGCGCGTCTGATTGTCTGTATTGATTTTTTGCTTAAATCAGCCGCTTCTTGAATAGTTACATGGTCTTTGTTCATTTTTATTGAGTAATCAAATTATGTATTAGGAACCTCTGAAAAACTATCACCTACTGTGTTGTCGGAAAATTCTGGTCCTCATGTACTAGCCAGTACACTGCGGTCAGAATTTTCCTGCCACCTTGTATCTGATAGTTTTTCAGAGGTTCCTTCGACTAATCAATAATTTAATACATTCGTTTTATAAACACAAAGAATAAAAAATTATTTGAAATTGACATATGTATCAGCTCTTTTCTTTCGATGGTTTTTGGCCAGAAAATATGCCGAAATGAGAGAAAAACAAAAAACAAAAACTACTAGAACTTTATAGGGTAAAGAAAGTTTTTCATATGAATCGATAACGGACAAAGAGGAATAATTCAACGGATTTTCCTTTAAGTTTAAATCAAGGTTTTGCCAGTAAATATGCTTAATGTCTTGTTTGGTGGAATCAATTCCGGAAACGGATCCGTTATAAAATTTGAGTAAAAGATTTTCAGAATTATCCAAAACTTGAAAATAAAAATAAGCAATTATGCCTTTGCCAACCGGGAAATTATCATTTTTTCGAAGAGTTTCTCCAAAAATAATGGAGTGATTTGTTGAATTATTTTTAACAAGATAAATCGGATCACCGCCTTTCTCCAAAAAATCTCCGGGCTCATATCTCAGGAAAGAGGCCTTGTCGTTCTCGTAAATAAGATGAAAGGAAAGCCCCAAAACAGGCTCCGCAAAATCCTGCGCCAGAACGGAAATTTTAAAAATATCTTTGTCTATTTTTTCCTGTTGCATGTAAATTTTGCCTGCCGGCTCAAGGGCGTCAATTAAGCGGTCCGACTCGTCCGGTGCTTTTGCAAAAGCATTGAATGAATAGATTAGAAAAAACAAAATAAATAAAAGAATGTACTTCATTTTTTTTGTGGGTTAATTGGTTATTCCCAAGCGGGAGCCATTTTCCCGGCCCCCGCCCAAAACTTCGCCTTACTACTTAATTAGAATCAACGAAGCGAACTCCAAAATTTGCTCCAATGCTTATCAAATCTTTGCCGTCAATAATTCCATCAAAATTTACATCTTTCAGCGGATCATATTCTTCATCGCCGTTTTCGCTCCCGTAAGACCTCGCCAATTTTTCAATATCTCTGCCATCAACTCTGTCGCTCCTGTCTATATCTCCATTTATACCTCGTGTTTCAACAGCGATAACGTCAGCAGGCTGGCTCGCGACACCGTTTTTTACGGCGATTATTTGATATGTATAGCTAAAATTAGGAACAATATTTAAGTTATCCGCGAAGAAACCATCGGAAGTGTCTTTTAAAACTTTATAAGTTCCATCGAAATTTTTCTTTTTTACCGTATAGGTTACGCCTTCATCAGGGCTTTTATCCCATGTTAATTTAAGGCTGTATCTGTCCGCTCCGAGTGTGAATTTAGCATTCTGAACAGAGGGAATCACGTTATTCCCGATACTTATATTTGTTCCTTTCAGCTTAACGGGAGTATCTCCGCTTGCGTCCGACAAAAAACTGTTTGCTCCAAAATTAACGGCAGTGCTTGTGGCGGTCGTATCTTTGATTTTAAACGAAACTTCAAACAATTTTCCGCTCCCATCAACTCCGTTTGGAGGATTTACAAGCCTTGCTCCGCCAACAACCAAAGTGCCTTCCTGCCCATCCTGCAGGCCGGAATTAAAAGCTGTAGGCTTGCCGTCAACTTTAAGAAAATTTGATTCCGTCGCGGAAACAAAACTTAAAACCTGAGAATCGTAATTAAATTCAAAACCATACGCGTAAAGATTTGCCACTTCATTTATGTCAACGGAAAATTTAACGGTATCACCTTTATTTGCCTTTATGTCGGGAGGTAGAATGGAAACAGTCGCTCCTTGGCCGGCATAAGCGCTATTCGCGCTTAGAGGCGTTCCCAAAATTTCCCCGCCGGTTCTGCCAATCGCTCCATTTGATAAAGTTGCCGATGCCCAATTTTCTTTCACGTCACCGCTTAAGGCCGGATTTATTCTTTCCATTGTTGCCTTGCTCGCGGCATCCCCCGCATACCAAGCTCCTCCGCTCAAATTTACATTATCAATCGCAGTTCCATCGGGAGCTTTTAGAATAAGTTTATCGCCCGCGTTGGCCAAAGAAAGACCAATAACCGCATTTGCTTTTACGTTCGTCGAAATTTCGGAGTCCTCAATTAAAAAATATCCATGCGCTGGAATCTCTCCTGTTTGAATTACATATTTGGACGAATCGTCATCCTCCACATACCAATTGGTCAAGTCAATCGGCTGGCTTGTATTATTGTAAAGTTCAAGCCATTCATCATTTGAATTGTCAGTGGTCCCCGCCCACGCGACTTCATTTATAACCACATCATTCGCGTTGTACGACGCAAAAACAGGATTAATGGTTAAAAGCCCTAATATCGCGGACAAAAGCAATATAGA
>JACROX010000031.1 GCA_016214225.1 Candidatus Peregrinibacteria bacterium
AAGCTGAAGCTAAAATGGCTCAATATGATAAAGAGGCTTTGATTGAACTTTTGCCCAAAGATCACAATGACGATAAGGATTGTATCGTTGAAATCAGGGCCGCGGCAGGAGGAGATGAGGCCGGTCTTTTTGCCGGTGAACTTTCCAGAATGTATTTCAGGTATGCTGAAAATCATGGGTTTAAAGTTGAATTGATAAGTAAAAGTGAAGGATCTCCGGGTTCCATAAAAGAGATAATTTTTGCGGTTCGCGGGGATGGCGCTTATGGAAAAATGAAATATGAAAGCGGAGTTCATAGGGTCCAAAGAGTTCCTGTAACGGAGAGTCAGGGCAGGCTTCATACCTCAACTGTGTCTGTGGCGGTTTTGCCCGAGGCCGAAGAAGTTGATGTTCAAATTAAAGATGAGGATTTGAGAATTGATGTTTATAGAGCCGGAGGACATGGCGGGCAGTCCGTGAATACTACGGATTCCGCCGTTAGAATAACTCATCTTCCGACCGGGCTGGTTGTAACTTGTCAGGACGAAAAATCGCAATTGAAAAATAAAAATAAAGCTTTAAACGTTCTTAGAACCAGATTGTATGAAATAGAGGAGGAGCGGCTTAGAAAGGAGAGGGGAGATGAACGGTCAAGTCAAATAGGAACCGGAGACAGAAGCGAAAAAATCCGTACTTATAATTTCCCTCAAGATCGTTGCACTGACCATCGTATCCATGAAAGTTGGAGTAATCTTCCCGCTATTATGGAAGGGGAGATAGGAGATATTTTTGAAGGATTGAGAAAGGCGGATCAGGAAAAGATGCTTGAGAAAATTGGCGGCGTTTAAAATTCCACAAAATGGCAGCCGATGGATTTTCTTCTTTTGTATGCGGCTTTTAAGATTAGGAGGGATACTTGTGCCATGTTCAATGTTTCTGCGATTTCCTGGTTTGTGCCTTTTGTTTTCCTGAGGTATTTCGCAATTTTTATCATTTTCGGGATTGCTTCTTTTTTTATTTTTTTACGATTCCTAACTATTCCGGAATACCTCCACATTATGTTTTTTATTTCTTGTCTTAATTTTTTTGCCAGTAAAGTTTCTTTGGAATTTTCCTTTAAGAGTTTCGGGTTTTCAATTTTTATTTTTTTGACCGCTTGAGTTGACGTGAGATTTTTGGCTACCTGATTACTAAAAACAAGTGCTTCCAAAAGTGAATTTGATGCCAATCTGTTCGCGCCATGCACTCCCGTGCAGGTTACTTCGCCAAACGCGAAAAGATTTTTTACGTTTGTTCGTCCGCTTAAATCCACTTCAATTCCTCCGCATTCATAGTGAGCCGCCGGTGTTACGGGGATTAAATCTTTTGCCATATCAATTTTTAATTTTTTTAGTTTTTCGTAAATTTGAGGAAAGCGTTTTTTTAAGTATTCTCTTGATTTATGTCTTATATCAAGGAAAACTTGGCTTGTTTTTTGTTGTTTGTAAATTTCTCGAGCCGCGATATCGCGCGGAGCGAGATCTTTCAGAGGATGAATATTGCTCATAAATCTTTCACCTTTTTCATTCACCAATTTCGCTCCTTCGCCGCGAACCGTTTCTGAAATCAGAAATTTTGGAAAAGTATTTTCATTTAGGGCTGTCGGATGAAATTGTATAAATTCCATGTCTTTTATTTTGCATCCTATTTGGCTTGCCATTGCTATCCCGTCTCCCGTGGCTATTGGCGGATTTGTTGTGTGTAAAAATAATTGTCCCACTCCGCCCGTTGAAAGAATTGTTTGGTCTGCGAAAATATTTTCAATTTTATTCCCGCGAATTATTTGCGCGCCGACGCATGTTTTCCCTCTTAGAAAACTTTTTTGCGTAAGTAATTTTAGCGCGAACGAGTCTTCCAAAATTGTGATATTCGGATGTTCTTTAACGCGTTTTACCAAGATTCTTTCGATCTCTTTTCCCGTGTAGTCTCCAACAAATGCGATTCTCCTGTGTGAGTGTCCGCCCTCTTTTGTCAGCGAAAGCTTGCCATTTTCTTTTTGAAATTTCACGCCCAAATCTATCAATCTGTAGATTGCATCAGCTGAATTTTTAACCATAAATTCAATGGCTTTTTTGTTGTTGTGGTATGTGCCAGTTTTTAGTGTGTCTTCGATATGTTTTTCAAAATTGTCGGTTTGATCCAGTACCGCGGCGATTCCTCCTTGCGCGAAGTTTGTGTTTGAATCAACGAGTTTTTTCTTTGTGACAATTACGACTTTTCCTTTTTTTGCCGCTTGTAAGGCAAAATTGAGTCCTGAAATCCCCGAGCCGATTACCAAGAAATTTGTTTGCATGCCGAGATTATATCATATCTTTTTGACAATCTTTTCGTTTGCTGTAGAATTTTCTCCACAACAATTAATTTGGACTAAGTTTGTATGATTAAAAAGAAAAAAACAAATAGGCCGGAGCTTCTTGTCCCTGCCGGAAATCTTGAAAAACTTAAATTGGGACTTCTTTATGGCGCCGATGCTTTTTATCTCGGGCTTCCTTCTTTCAGCATGCGCAGCCGTATAAATAATTTCACGGACGAATCTTTAGCCGAGGGGGTCGATCTTATTCGAAAGGCTGGAAAGGTCTTTTATCTCACCATGAATATTTATCCGCGCGGGAATAAAATTGACGCGTTTAAAAAACATATCGGTTTTGTGCGCGAAAAAATAAAGCCGGATGCGATTATTGTCGCGGATCCCGGGGTTTTTGAGCTTGTTAAAGAATATTGTCCGGAATGCGTTTTGCATATGTCGGTGCAGGCAAATGTTTTAAATTATCGTGCTGTTGAATTTTGGCGGAAGCAAGGGGCAAAAAGAATTATTTTGCCAAGAGAATTGATGCTTCCCGAAATTAAAGAAATTCATAAAAATGTTCCGGATATTGAGTTGGAGTTTTTTGTGCATGGCGCGATTTGCATGGCTTATAGCGGAAGATGTCTCCTTTCAAATTACATGACGGGAAGGGATAGCAATCAGGGAATTTGCGCTCACAGTTGCAGATGGGAATATAAAGTGCACGATAAAGAATCAATGGTAAAAAAGAATCAATCTCTGATGGAAAAATTTAAAAATAGCGATGATGAGGAAATATTTCTTGAAGAAAAAGAGCGTCCGAATGAATTTATGCCTGTAGACGAGGATGAACACGGGACATATTTCATGAATTCAAAAGATATGTGCTTGTTACCCTATTTAAAGGATTTGGCTGAGGCTGGAATTTGCAGTTTTAAAGTTGAGGGAAGAAATAAAAGCGAACATTATCTTTCAACCGTTACGAAGACTTATCGGTGCGCGATTGATGATTTTGTGTCGGGTAAAGATTTTAACGAATCTCTTCTTTGGGAACTTGGGAAAACGGCAAATAGGGGATTTATTCCGGGTTATCTCTTTGGATTTCCGGGCGCAAATGATATTGATTATAACGATACTTCTTCTTTATCTCATCAAAGCGCAAGATTTGCGGGTATGATTAAGGGTCGTGTTCAAAAGGGGATTTATCACGTTTCCGTAAGAAACTGTTTGGAAAAAGGTGCTGAAGTTGAAATTATGACTCCCACCGGAGATATTATAGGAAAAATTGAAGGAATATTTGATTTGGAAAGTAATGAAGTTGATGCGGCGCATGGGGGAGCGGGGGATAGACTTTTGAAAATATCTTCAGTAAAGGAAATCCCAAATTATTCTATGCTCCGAATAAAAGGAACCCCTGCGACACGGTAGATCGTAGTTTTTAAGGGATTCCTAAATCTTTAATAATTTCGTCCACGTCTTTTTCGAGATTATCTGTTCTATGAAATATTATATTCGCGCTTTTGCTGTAGTGGCTGTTTCGCTCCTTGTAGAGCTGTTTTATTTCTTCTTCGATGCTTGTTTTCTTGGTTAACGGAGGTCTGTTTTTATCCTTTAAAATTCTTTTTGCGCATGTTTCCGGTTTTTCATGCAGATAAATTATTTTGCTGTTTTTTTTGATTATTTTTTCGTTTTCTATATTTAAAATTGCGCCTCCGCCAAGGGAAATTATCGTTTGGTCCGTATTTTTTAAGTCTTTAATTATTTTGTTTTCGATTTCTCGAAAGTATTTCCATCCTTTTGTTTCCACGATTGTTCTTATTGGTGAATTTTCGTGTTTTTCAATTAAGGTGTCGGAATTTATTAATTTCCACCCCAGTTTTTCGGAGAGTAATTTGCCTATTTTTGTTTTTCCGCTGCCGCGTAGTCCTGTTAATACTATGTTCATGTTAATTTTTTTAAATCACTCCAAAATGTCGGATAACTTTTTGATACGCATTTCGGATTTTCTATTTTTAAATTTTTAAATTTGGTTTTTAGTATCCCGAAAGCCATTGCGATTCTGTGGTCGTTGTAAGTGCTGATTATTATTTTATGGTTGTTTTTATTTCCGTGGCGCAATTTGCTTTTTGGAATAATCTCAATGAAATTTTTGCCTGTTTTTATCTTTGCCAGATTGAATTTTGACAGTTCTGTTTTTAGGGCTTCTATCCTGTCTGTTTCCTTGATGCGTAAATTTTCTATGTCTGTAATTTTTGTTGGTTTATTCCCAAATA
>JACROX010000035.1 GCA_016214225.1 Candidatus Peregrinibacteria bacterium
CTGTGCGAATATTTTTTCATCAATTTTAAAATACATATATTTGAGCTTAATTCGGGGTTCATTGTACTCAAAAAGTATTTTTACTGCAAAGGTATTGAAAAGTGTACGGATTTTTGGTATAATTACCCGATAAAACAAATAACAAAAATAAAAATGAAGACAAAAACATTTAAAATTTGTACAGCTCTGGTTTCTCTAGCCATTTTTTCAGTGGCAAACATGACTGCTTTTGCGGCTTCCGATAGCACAAAACCGAGCGATGTTGAAAATTTTAAAGGCACCGCCTTGGATGCGTCCGTAAAACTGACTTGGGACGCGGCGACCGATAACGTGGCCGTTACAGGCTATAAAGTCTACTATGGACTTAAGCCTGTGGCAAAAAGCGGCGAAACTTACGATAGTAACAAAGACGCGGGAAGTGTTCTTAATTATACGCTTACGGGGCTTACAAACGATAAAAAATATTATTTTTTATTTTTTTTCTATGATGCCGCCGGAAATGAAAGCGGCAGCTGGGCAAAGGAAATTTCTTTAACTCCGGTAAAAGGAGCGGCGGGAAGCGATAAAGAGGCTCCAAAAGTTTCCAGCGCGGTCGCGATGAATAAGGAACAAGTTAAAGTTGTTTTTTCCGAGGCCGTTGTTCTTCCTCTGCAGGATCCGCAAGATGCCTTTACGGTGGAAGACGACAATTTTAAACCTTTGGCTGTTTTAAAGGCTGAAATGGATAAGGATGATAAGGAGGAAAAGATTGTTGTTTTGACAACCGCGGCACAAAAAAAAGACGTAAAATATAAATTAACGGTTGGTATTGACCTGAAAGATAAAGCCGGAAATCCAATTATCAGCGGCACTTCCGACATAGCAGGATTTACCGGTAGCGATGCCGAGAAACCCGCTGAAGATAAAAAAGCTCCCGAGGTTACAAAAGTCGAAAGCATGGACAGCACTCATGTTATTGTAACTTTTAACGAGGGCATTGTTTTGGGAATTGATCCTTCAAAGAATTTCAGCGTTATGCAAGAAGCCGATTCTAAAAAAACTTTGGATGTTTTGGGCGTTGAATTAGGCAAAAACGGCGCCGGTGTCGAAGACGCAAGCGCTATTGTTACAACTTCCGCGCAGGAAAATGTAAATTATGTTGTTGTTGTTTCCGGAGTAAAAGACGCTGACAGCAATGAAATAAATCCCGCGAAAGGAAGCGGTAAATTTATGGGCGCTTCCGCGAAGGCGGAAAAAGAAGGCGGTGATAAAATTAAAGATATTATCCCTCCAAAAGATGTTTTGAATTTACTCGCGAAGAAAACTCTTGACGCAAAAAACTATATTGTAACTTTGACATGGTCCATGCCAATATGAAATTAAAAATATGGAACCGGGCGAGTATTGGTTCAAAGTTACCGAAAAAGATGTCGCCGGAAATGAAAGCAAGGGTTCCGTTGTAAAAGTAAAACTTGCCGGAACAGGGCCTGAATTGATTGGACTTTTTGCTCTATCTCTAGGACTTGGCAGGGTTTTCACTCGCAGAAAAAAATAAAATATTTAATGAAAATTTAATATTTATTTAATGCCCCTATGTAAAAGTAGGGGCATGTTTTTATTGCCATCTAAAATAAAGAAAATTGTTTTTATTGCCATTGGATTGGTATATTTTGGCTTTTTTGTTTTAATTTCACAAATACCCGATAATAAATTTCATATTTATTTTTTGGATATAGGACAAGGTGATTCTGTTTTAATAAAGACTCCGCAAAATCATCAGATGTTGATTGATGGAGGGCCAAACAGTTCCGTGATTGAAAGATTGTCAGGCATTATGCCATTTTTTGACAATTCAATAGATTTTATTATTTTGACTCATCCACATGCGGATCATGTGAACGGGCTGATAGAAGTTTTGAAAAAATATTCCGTAAACGCGATTTTAATGACGGGTGTTTCTTCAAAAAGTCCTATTTATGAGGAGTTTTTACGTACCGTCTATAATAAAAAAATTCCTGTTTTTATCGCGGAATCAAAAACCGATTTTAAATTCGGAAATGTTTTTTTCGATGTTATCTATCCTTTCAATCAAATTTCCGGAGAATATTTTGAGAATCCGAATAATTCGTCTGTTGCCGTTAAGGTGAGCTATAAGGATGAGCTTTCTCGCGTTTCCGAGAAAATTTTACTGACCGGCGATTTGCAGGATATCATTGAATCAAAGCTTGTGGACGCGGGAATTGATTTAAAGGCGAATATATTGAAAGCCGGCCATCATGGCAGCAAGAATGCTTCTTCTTTGAAATTTTTAAATAAAGTTAAGCCGGATTTTGCAGTAATTCAGTCCGGCAAGGATAATCGTTTCGGTCATCCTCATAAGCAAACTTTAGATAATCTAAAGAAAGCGGGAGTTAAAAAAATTTATAGAAATGATATGGATGGAACTGTCGAGTTCGTATTTTGAAAGAATCTCTAAAAAACTATCATCTACTGTGTTGTCGAAAAATTTTGATTCTCCTGTACATATTAGTACACTGCGAATCAAAATTTTTCTGCCGCCTTGTATCTGATAGTTTTTTAGAGATTCTAAACGCGTTTTATTTTTGCCCCCAACAACTTAAGTTTTTCCTCTATTTTTTCGTATCCGCGATCTATGTAATTTATGTTTGAAATTTCCGTTTGTCCGTTCGCGATCAACGCGGCAATCACCATCGCGGCCCCGGCGCGGATATCACAACTCGCGATCGGAATCGCGGAAAGTTTTGTTGGGCCTATAATAAGCGCTTGATGAGGATTTAAAAATTCTATGCGCGCTCCCATTTTTTCCAATTCAAAAAGATAATTCAGACGTCCTTCAAATAATGTTTCAAATATTTTGCTGACACCATGAGCCTTGTCCTAAGTATCCTTACGGCATTCCATTTTTCCGTGGGCGATATTTCCGCGTAATCTTTTCCAAGCTTAAATTTCACTCCGATTTCATCCAGTTTTTGCCAAAAACTGTCGAGATGAGCCGGATCAAATCCTTTAACAACAACATTTCCTTTTGTGGCTACAGCGGCTACAACAAAAGTCCCGGCCTCCAAATAGTCCCCCGTTACGCGATATTTAACGCCTTTAAGATTTTTTACTCCTTTAATTTTTAATATGTTTGTCCCGATTCCTGAAATTTTCGTGCCCATTTTATTTAAAAAATGACATAAGTCCTGTACGTGCGGTTCGGTTGCGGCAAGCCTTATTTCCGTATCTCCATTCGCCAAAACAGATGCCATAACGGCATTTTCCGTGGCCGTAACGCTTAATTCCGGAAGAACAACGGACGTGCCCTTGAGGCTTTTAACTCTTATGTGAAGCCCTTCTTCATCATCCAAAATTTTACATCCCAATTTTTCAAAAGCGTATCTGTGCGCGTGAACCGATCTTTTCCCAAGCACGCATCCTCCGGGATAAGCCATTTTAATCTCACCAAAGCGTGGAAGCAGAGCTCCTACAATTAAAATTGACGCTCTCATTTTTTTTACAAGATTTCCCTGAATTTTTTTCTGTTTTTTTTCTTTCGCGTCAATTGTCAGAGTTTTATTTTTGAATGTAACTTTTTCTACTATTGATTCTATTATTTTTGACATCGAATGAATGTCCTCTATATCCGGCACATTCTCCAGTATTGTTTTGCCTTTTGTTAAAAGCGCGGCACACATAATCGGCAGTGCGGCGTTTTTAGAGCCGCTTATCTTTATTTCACCCTTTAACGGCGTTCCCCCATTTATTATAAAATTGGCCATGTTTTTCTTAATTTGTGCCTACTATTATAGCTATACCATATTTATTGTAAATGGTCTATTGCACTATGGCCGGTTTTTGGCTTGAGTAATTGATTTTTTGCCTTATTTTTGATAGAATTTAGGGATTTCAAACAAAAATAAAAAGAAAAACAAAATGAGAAGGTGGAAATTATTTTATGTTCTTTCTGGCATTATCGTTTCGGGATTACTGGTTAATTCATTTTTATCCAAAGAAAATGCCAGTGTTTTTCAAACCTCGGTTTTGCCTGTTATTAAGGGTATCGCGGATCAAAATCCTTTGGCTCCTCCTGATTTGTCTATAGAAAATATTGAATTGAAAAAAGTTTCAGACCCCACTTTTGATTCAAATTATTATAAATATAAGGCCTCTGTCGTAGTGCGAAATACAGGAGGAAACCTTGTTGACAGCAATGTGACTTTGCATGGAGACTTTGCTCAGAAATATGTTTATGTAAAAAATGTAGACAAAGGTTTTTCTCTTCCATCGGGGAAAAGTTATGCGATTGATAATTACGATATAACTTTTGATGGAAATTATAACGGCGGTGAAATTCCCGTTACAATTGAGGTTCAAGACAAGGTGGACACAAATCTTGTAAACAATACTTTTAAAGTTGAGATTTTTGAACTTCCTCCAAAGCTTAATCCCGTGAAAATATCGGATATTCCCGAAGACGGGAAAGTTGTTTTAAATGTTAATTCGAAAAATTTGACTTACAGGGATGATGATTTTTTGTTGTATACAAGAAATTCCACGTTAAATGATGAAAAAGTTATTTATTCCGAATCAAAAGGCAATGATGGCATGTACAGTTTTTACGCGATCAATCCTTCGAAATCTTATTTTAAAAACGGGTTTGGCAGTGAAAAAGTTGATAATTCCGGCGAATATCCCGTGACAGCCGATTACGCGTACGTGAAGGCTGTTGATCCGAAAACCGGGTACTATGCCGTGAGCGATATTGTAAAATTAGCTCCTTCAAAAGAAATAAATCGAGCGGAATTCGCGAAAATTTTTGTGGATGAAATAGGAATTGAACCAAGTACTTACGCGGACAGCTATTATTCCGATGTCTTGAGTGATGATTGGTTTTTCCCTTATGTACAAACTTTATACGATATCGGACTTTTAAATACGGACGTGCGTGAATATGAGCCCAATCAAGCAATGACACGCGGAGAAGTTTTGAAAATGGTTTTGACTTATTTTGACGCGGACTTGGCGGTTCAGGACGACACTGTCCATTTTAAGGATGTGGATGAGGGGAATGACATTTATCCATATGCCGAAAGTTTGCTTGTAGCAGGTAAAGCGGAAGCTATCAGAGGTGAATTAAATCCCGAGCTCCCCGCCACAAAAGATTTTTTAATTTATCTTATAAATGAATATCGAAAGAGTAATTAAAACTTACTTTATTTTTGTCATGTTCGTAGTGGCTGTTTCGATAGTTGGCTACAACACGCCAACCAAGGCCTATATGGCGAATGTTCTCGGCTATAATTTCAGTGTCGGCGAAAAATTTTCCGAATCTAAAAATGAAGAGAAACAAACCGCGGATTTTTTGACTTTCGCGGTAACGAATAATCCGAAAAAAACATTTGTGTTTGCCGGAGCTCAAAATTCCGAACTTATGAAACTTGTTTTCAGGTCGACTAAAAGTGATGTTATTTTAAGAAAAATTTCTTTCAAAATTGCGTTGATTGATCCGAAATACATTAAGAACGCGGGGCTTATTTATAAGGGAAATCTTGTTGCGGAAGGGGCGGTTAAGGATGGAAAATTGAATTTTGAGAATATGAATCACAAATTCGATAATACCACCGAAGAATTTTTTTCTCTTTCAATAAGCTTAATCGATGATATCCCCGTTGGGCAAAGAATCAGGATGGATATTGAAAATCCCGATGATATTGTTATCACCAATGGTGAAAATGAATTTAAATTACAGGCTTCTTATCCGATGAAAGGTAAATATTTAAGTGTCGTTCAAAAACGAACATGGGGCGTAAAAAAAGCCGCGAGGAAATCTCCTCCAAAGAAAAAATAATCATTCAATAGTGGACGGCTACTTACTCCATCGCTTCCAAATAACATTTGTCGCAGTAAATTATTTCAGACCTATCTTTTTCAAAAGTCGTTTTAATCGGAGTTTTGCATTTCGCGCAGAGCCGGTCGTAAAGATGCCTTTTGTTTCTCATATTGAATCTTATTTTATGCCTACAGTCAGCGCATTTTAAAGCAATCGTTTCATTGTAATCAAATGGTGACATCTTGATCGGGAAAAATTGTCCCCATTCTCCAGTGCTTTTCATATGTTCTATTATTTTATCTCTTAAATTTTCATATTCTTCTTTTGAATATTTTTTATTGAATATGCAATATTCGGCATGTCGAAGTCCGACACATCCGAATTGTCGTAAACTGTGAGAGATTTTTTAGACGAAAAAACAGATACGATGTCTTTCCCCGTGGCATCGCATTTGCGTTTGTACAGTGTTCTTTCATTTCTCCATGACAATCTGCGCATTTGGCGGCAGTCCGGACAATAGTTCGGAGGAGGAACATTCATCTCCTTGTAAAAATTCACGTCTATATCCGTGATTGGAAAATCATTTCCGCAGTTTCCGCATTTTTTGGTTTCAACAATGTTTTCCATGTTCGTATTCTAGCAGTGAACACTTCTGTATTGAAAAGCCTCGGCAATATGCTGGTCTTTTATGTCTTCGCTTCCTTCCAAATCGGCAATTGTGCGGGAAACTTTTACAATCTTTAAATATGCCCTGCTGGACAGTTGCAGTTTCTCCGCCGCTTTATCAAGAATATTTCTGCTCTGTCTTTCGAAAACGCAGTGTTTTTTTATTTCTTCCAAAGACATGTCAGCGTTTTTATATAAATTTTTACTTTTTTTAAACCTTTGTGTTTGCATCGATCTCGCGGTCTGAATTTTTTTTAAAATTATTTCATTGTCAGTTTGTTGATCGTCAAGAAGGCTTCTTACGGGAGATTTTATGACTTCCGTAAATATGTCAAAACGATCCATTAACGGCCCGGAAAGTTTTTTGCGATAATTTTTTATCTGCGACTCCGTGCATATACATCTGATTTTTCTGTCGGTAAGATAGCCGCACGGACATGGGTTCATTGTCGCCAAAAATATGAAATTCGCGGGGAATTTTATTGAGAAGTGAATGCGATTTATGTGTATATATTTGTCCTCAAGCGGCTGGCGCATCGCCTCTAAAATTTGCCTTGGAAATTCGGCTATTTCATCAAAAAATAAAACGCCATTGTGCGCCAAAGAAATTTCTCCCGGCTTTGGATGGCTTCCTCCTCCAACAACCGCCGCGATTGACGCGGTGTGATGAACTTCTCTGAACGGACGTAACGTAATCAATGGAATTTTATTGTTTAACATGCCGGCTATCGAATAAATCTTGGTAACTTCAAATATTTCTTCTTTTGTCATATTTGTAAGAAGGGATTTTAAGGCTCTGCTCAAAAGCGTCTTCCCACAGCCCGGAGAGCCATAAAAAAGGATGTTGTGCCCTCCCGCGGCGGAAATTATAAGAGCTCTTTTCTCCTTATAAAGGCCGACAATCCCGTTTAGCGCCGATATTTCATTTTCCTCCAAGGAGAGACTTTCCATTGAAATTGTTTGAGAGGGATTTATTTCCATGTTACCCAAACAAAAATCCATAAACTCTTTTAGTGTATTTAAAGCGTAGATTTCTATCTCATCTATGAAGCAGGCTTCTCTCTCATTCTCTTTCGGCAGAAATATTTTTTTAAATCCTTGCTCTTTCGCGTATTGAGTAATCGGCAAAATCCCTGGGATTGATTTTATGTCTCCCGTTAAAGAAAGCTCGCCTATGATTATTGAATTTTCTATTTTTTCTATTGGGATTTGTTGTGTAGCCAAAAGTATACTCGTGGCTATCGGCAGGTCAAAAAGAGCTCCTTGTTTTTTTATTTGGGCCGGCGCGAGATTGATTGTTTTTTTAGTTTGAGGAAATATCGCTCCGCTATTTTTGATACTTGAACGAACTCTTTCTTTGGATTCCTGAACTGAAGCATCCCCCATCCCGACTATTGAAAATGAAGAAAGCCCTCTTGATATGTCGGCCTGAACCTCGATAACACGGCCTTCCAAGCCTATAAATGAACATGAAAATGTTTTGCCGACCATATAATCCCGTTAAAATGGATTTCAATATGACAGCCGGACATTAAATTTTCTTAAAATTTTTATAAAAATCTCGTGTTCCATGTTTTATTCAAGGACTGTTCCGTTCATTTGTTTACCAATTTGAAGATTTTGTCCTTAATTTTAAAATAAACGGCTTTTTCGTTCCCAAGCGGAATCATTTTGTCCGGCAAGGATTTTATTTCGTCGAAATCCCCTATTGATGTATACGCGTTTTCATCCGGATGATATATCCCAAACAGGATTTTTGTTTTGGATTTTTCCGGTAAAAGATTTATGTAGTAGTCTCCATATTTTCCTTTTGTCGTCGCGTTTTGGAATGACATTGAGGTCGCGAAGAAAAGACTGTCTTTCGCCCCCCACGCGAACAGCACGCCATCTTTCAATAAATTTAATTTCGTTATTTTATTTTTCCCATCCATCAGCCATAAATTTTGAGAGTCGCTTTTTGTAAAAACAAAATATTTTCCCGTATCGGACCACACTCCGTTTTCGATTTCAGTGAAATCAAAATTTTCTATTTTATCTTTCGATTTAAGAATCGCGTCCACCCTGTAGGCTGTTCGCGTACTTCCTCCAAAATCCATTATTAGAATTGATTTTTTTGAGCCGAATATTTTTGGAGTTTTCAGGCTTTTCGGGAAAAATACAATGGTTGTTTTTGAAGAATCTTTTTTATTGATAAGTTTGGTCATTTGAGTGTCCTTGTCTAAAACCAATTCATAATCTATTTTTTCTTCATCTTTTGGCATAGACTCCGCCGATTGCAAGAATGGAATTATTTCAAAATCGGCGTTTATTCGTGTTTTTCCAAACAACGAAACTTTTACCGTTTTTATCATTTTTTTGTAACCTTCTTTTGAAAGAATCAAGTTTTTTGATCCTATTGTTTCTTTTATTTCACAAGGGGACGCCCCACACTCAACGATTTGGCTTTCAAAAACTTCAACTACGAATGGCGCCGTGCCCGTTATTTCTATGTATCCTCTGTTTATTAAATTCCCCCACAAAAAATACACAACGGATAAAATGACGATTAGAGCCAAAATTATCCCAAAGGCAAATACTTTTCTTTGTTCTCTATCCATTGAAAATATTTTTTATGTGACGTAAATTTGTTATTTCTTTGAGCGTTCCCAATTTTATGCTAATTACATCAACGCGCCAATTAAACGGGAGTTTTCCTGTTGCGGAATTTATAAAATAGAGCGCTGTTTTGAGTATTTTTAATCTTTTGCGAAAGTCCACCGCGTCCTCAGGCTCGCCAAAAATATCGCTTGTTCTCGCCTTTACTTCAACAAAGACAAGTTCATTATCAGTTAGATCCACTGCTATTATGTCTATTTCCCCCATGGCGCATGAGAAATTGCGAGATAAAATTTTGTAATTTCTGGAGATTAGAAATTTCCCCGCGTAAATCTCTCCAAGGTTGCCAATTGATTTTTTATTCATATTAATTTTGATTAGTCAAAATAGAGTTTTTATTGTAGAGATCGTTCTTAAAATTTTCTTAAAATATTTAGTTTGTATAAGATGTTGAATAGTCGGTGGTCTTTGTTGTAAGATTGGAATCCGACCTGTTGAAAGGGCTTTATTTTTAACTTTAGAAGATGGCTGATCAAAATATCCATGTGCCTCCTCACAGTCTGGAAGCGGAGAAATCTACTATCGGAGCTCTTCTTATAGACAAAGATTCCATTATAAAAATATCCGATTTTTTGAAGCCCGAAGATTTTTATCATGATGCCCATAGGCTTGTTTATAAGGCGATTTTGGATTTATATGACAAAAGAACTCCTGTCGATCTTGTAACTTTGACGAATATTCTGGAGGAAAGAAAGGAGCTTAAGTCTATCGGCGGGGCTTCTTATTTAGCTCTTTTGGCAAACGAGGTACCCACTTCCACTCATATTTTCCAATACGCAAAGATTGTAAAAGAAAAATCCGTGCTCCGCAGATTGATATTGGCCGGAGATACAATCAAAGGGCTTGGACACATGGAAAATGAAGAAATTGAGAATTTGATTGAACAGGCCGAAAAGTCTCTTTTTCATGTATCGCAAAATTTCATGAGTGATCGTTTTGTCCATATCAGGGATGTTTTGAGTCAGACTTATGAAAAAATTTCAGATCTTCACGATCCTGAAGCAAAGGAGAAATACAGAGGGCTGCCTACCGGATTTAAGTCTTTGGATAATATTCTGTCGGGATTTCAGCCTTCGGATTTGATTGTGCTCGCGGCAAGGCCATCCATGGGAAAGACCGCTCTTGCTCTTAATATAGCCCAAAATATCGCGAAAAAAGGCAAGGCCGTAGGGCTTATTTCTTTGGAAATGTCAAAAGAGCA
>JACROX010000038.1 GCA_016214225.1 Candidatus Peregrinibacteria bacterium
CTCAACAACAGGCCAAGAAAATCACTCAAATACAAAACGCCAAATCAAATTTATTCACAACTTATCCAAAGTGGTCGGTTTTAACCTTGAATGTGGGCCACAGTAAACTTGTTGCAAAAATCAAAAAAACCATTACAATACACTTTGCTCTTAGATCAGCTCGTGTGATCGCTCTTCCGAAGACTTCTTCGGTTGGGAGGAAAGTCCGAGCACCACGGTAAACCGCAGCCGGTAACGCCGCGCCACTCGTCAAAACCAATTGGCGAGTAGGGAAAGTGCCACAGAGACTATACTATTCCGAAACACACAGAGCTTGCTCTGTTAACATCATCGGGAGAAAGGTGAAAAGCCCCGCTTAGCGGGGAATCCGAAAATTGCAAAGGAACTTGCTGAAAATTGCATTCCACAATATTCGGAGTTGGTAAACCCTGCGGGGTGCAAGGTGGGATGGAAAAGTTTGTTTTTATTCCCAAATGTAAGCAAATTTTCCCACTGCAAAGCCATTAACTTGGCAAAAGATAGATGGTCACTCCTCTTTTCGGAATCTCTGAAAAGAGCAGACAAAACTCGGCTTATAGAGTCTGATCTAAGAGCAAAGAAAACTTAAGGAAACTAAAAAAACTTATGAAGCGTTCTGAAATTTTATTTGGCATAGCAAAAATCCCCGCCGATTTTTTTATGACAATATTGGCATTCCTTTTAGCATACAAATTAAGACTTTTGACTGAAACTCTAAAAGGATTCGCAAAACCAATAGACTACAGCGTCCTCCCAACTCCAAGAGAATACATGAATTTCAGTATTTGGCTGGCACTGGCCATAATAATCATTTTCATGCTCGGAAAAATGTACAATTTAAAAACAACGGAAAAATTCTCAAAAGAAATAAAAAAAACAATTCTGCTATGGATCATCTGGGCAATGGCAATAATCACATATTTCTTTTTCACAAGAACACTCCCCTTCTCCAGACTCGCGATTTTATACAGCTGGACACTCGCGCTGATATTTATAATTTTCGGCAGAGGGATAATAAGAATAATACAAAAAATATTTTTATACGCTGGAATAGGAAGAAGAAAACTCCTGTTTATAGGCAAAAACAGCATCGCGGAAGAATTAAAAAAACATTTTGAAAAAGACAAAAACTACAAAATATTTGGAGTAATGGACAACCAAAACATTTCAAATCTCGAAGAACTGATCAAAAAAAAATAAAATAGAAGAAATAATTCAAACGGAATCAAATTTAAAAGAAGGACAAGCCGAAGATATATTGGAAATATGCGATTTAAATCATGTTTCATATAAATTCGTTCCCGACCTGCTGGAAGTAAGAAGAACAAATATTTCAATTGAAGAAGTCGGCGCGATACCAATAATAAGCCTCAAATCAACACCTTTGGACGGATGGGGAAAAGTTATCAAAAGAATTTTAGACATAACGGGAGCGGTAATAGGAATTATTCTTTTCTCCCCTATCCTCATAATAACCGCCATGGCAATAAAACTTGATTCAAAAGGCCCGATTCTATTCACAAAATTGGACAACGAAACACCGGTAAAAAGAGTCGGACAATTCGGAAAACTGTTCAATTTCTACAAATTCAGATCGATGAAACCAAACACGGACGGCATGAGATACACAAAACTTTCAGGCTTAAATATGCGCACGGAAGGCCCTCTTGTAAAAATCACAAATGATCCGAGAATAACACGCGTAGGAAAATTCATAAGAAAATATTCAATCGACGAACTTCCTCAACTCTGGAATGTTTTAATTGGAAATATGAGCTTGGTGGGCCCGCGCCCGCACCTTCCGGAAGAAGTAAACAAATACGAAAAAAAACATAGATTCGTGTTAACGATAAAACCGGGAATGACGGGGATCCCTCAAACAAGCGGCAGATCGGAATTAACATTCGAAGACGAAGTCAAAATGGATCGTTACTATATCGAAAACTGGTCTCTTTGGCTGGATATAAAAATCATCTTCAAAACCCTAGGAGTAATATTAAAAGGCTATAAAGAATAGGAGTTTCGTGCGAGCGCACGGCGCGAGCGCGCAACGAGGCGAACAATCTGGCTCCGCCAGTTGTGAGACGAAGTGAGCTTATAAAAAAAGAATGAGTTTCGCAATTGCCAAAATCAGTGATAGAATCTCCCGCGAGCAAAAACAGTCAACAAAATGATTAAATTTATATTAGACAAAATAGTTGGAAATCAGAACGAAAAAACTTTAAAAAAGATATATCCGATAGTTGATGAAATAAATAAAATCGAGTCGGAATACAAAGAAAAAATAAAAACACAAGAAGATGTTTTAGCTAAAACATCCGAGTTTAAAGAGAGAATTAAAAATGGTGAATCCTTGGACTCGATACTTCCGGAAGCTTTCGCGCTGGTTAAAATCGCGTGCAGGCATTTGGTAGGTAAAAAATGGGAAGTAAGAGGCAAAGAAATTGAATGGGACATGATCCCATACGATGTTCAAGCCATTGGAGGAATTGTTTTGCATAAAGGCAACATCTCGGAAATGAAAACAGGTGAAGGAAAAACTTTAGTCTGCACGATGCCTCTGTACTTAAACGCCCTAACGGGAAAAGGAGTTTTTCTTGTAACCGTAAACGATTATTTGGCCCACAGAGATTCGGAATGGATGGGAGGACTCTATAAATATTTGGGCCTTTCCGTTGGAGTTACAGTTCACGGAATGACGCACGAAGAGAAAAAAGCCGCATACGCCTGCGATATAACTTATGGAACAAACAATGAGTTTGGATTCGATTATTTGCGCGACAACATGGCAACCGACGCTTCTTCCATAGTACAAAGAAATCTTTTTTACTCGATTGTGGACGAGGTTGACTCAATTTTAATCGACGAAGCGCGCACCCCTCTGATTATTTCGGCTCAAGCAGAAGAATCCACGGAAAAATATCAGAAACATTCGCGACTCATAAACGAACTTACTCCGGAAACACACTATATTATAGACGAAAAAACAAAGACAGCGGCGCTTACGGAAGAAGGAATATCAAAGATGGAAAAACTTTTGGGCGTTGACAATATTTACACGGAAGCTGGATTCGATGAAGTGCATCATATTGAACAAGCTCTTCGCGCTAAAGCATGCTACAAAAATGACATAGATTATATGATTAAAGACGGGGAAATCCTTATCATTGATGAATTCACGGGAAGGCTTATGCCTGGCAGAAGATATTCACACGGACTGCATCAAGCCATTGAAGCAAAAGAAAATGTTGAAGTAAAAAGAGAATCAAAAACTCTGGCAACGGTTTCTTTTCAAAACTACTTCAGATTATTTGAAAAACTGGCGGGTATGACAGGAACGGCCTACACGGAAGCTGAAGAATTTTATCAAATTTATGGCTTGGACGTAGTTGTCATCCCTACAAATAAAGGAATGATTCGCGCGGACAAACAGGATTCGGTATACAAAACGCAAAAGGGGAAATTTATGGCGATAGTTAAAAGAATAAAGGAAGCTTACCAGAAAGGTCAGCCGGTTTTGGCGGGAACAGTTTCAGTTGAGAAATCGGAACTTTTAAGCAAACTTTTAACAATCGAAGGAGTTCCGCACAATGTTTTAAATGCCAAGAATCATGAGAAAGAAGCCGAAATAGTCGCGCAAGCCGGACAAAAAAACGCGATAACAATCGCAACGAACATGGCGGGAAGAGGTACCGATATAAAGCTTGGAGAAGGAGTAACGAAACTGGGAGGACTTTTCGTACTTGGAACGGAAAGACACGAAGCGCGCCGCATAGACAACCAGCTCCGCGGACGTTCCGGACGTCAAGGAGACCCGGGAGAAAGCCAATTTTTCGTATCAATGGAAGACGAGCTGATGCGCCTTTTTGGAGGAGACAAAATAAAAAGTATGATGACTTTTTTGAAAGTTCCAGATGACATGCCAATAGAAAATAAAATGATTTCACGCTCGATAGAAAGCGCGCAGAAAAAAGTTGAAGGCCATAATTTTGACATCAGAAAACACTTGGTTGAATACGACGACATAATGAATATACACAGAGAAATCATATACAAACGAAGAAGAAAATTTTTATTTAAAGATGATGTTAAAGAAGAAATAGAAGAAACCATCGCGGAAACAGCGGAATCAATCGTGGAAAATCACACCGGATTCAGAAATCAAGAAGAATGGGATTACGAAAAACTACTTGAAGGACTATCAACCATCCATAAAGACGAAGAAAATCCTCTAACATTGGAAGATATTTCAAACATCAGAAGCCAAGATGAACTTAAACAAAAAGCAAAGAAATACTTATTGGACGGATACAAGAAAAAAATCAGCGCGCTGTCGGATGAAAGCATTATAAGACCTATCGAAAAAGCGGTTTTCTTGAGAACATGCGACGCTTTATGGATGGAACATCTCGACACAATGACGGAACTCAGAGAAAAAGTGGCATTCAGCGGCTACGCGCAAAAAGATCCGCTCACAGAATACAAATCTCAAGCGTTTGAAATGTTCAATGAACTTTTGGCAATGATTAGAGACAATACTGTAAACACTTTATTCAAAATCGATCTTGAAAAAACAGTTCCGCGCGAAATGTTAAAAAAATCGGAAATTGAAAACGCGCAAACGAATGAAGACCAGATAAATTCTCCTCTTTCGGGAGACAGAAAATCAATTTTGGACAACACCCAGAAATCATCATCAAATGAAAATCCGATGATTGTAAAAACATCTTCGAGCCATCAGCAAACACAAACTCCAAAACATCCGGAAGCTGGAAGAAACGATCCATGCCCGTGCGAAAGCGGGAAAAAATACAAAAAGTGTTGCGGGAAATAGAGATTTTGCCTTATTATAAACTCACAAATCTCTTCACAAATTTATTATGAAAAGAATAATCCTCCTAAGTTTATTGACTTTCTTACTTTCATTTCAAACTGCATTCGCGTCCTTCAGCGATGTAACTGATAAAACGGACTATAAAAAAGCGATAGACTGGATGGCAAAAAACGGCGTAATCAACGGATACCCCGATGGCACTTTTCAAGCCGACAAATGCGTAAACCGAGCGGAATTTTTGAAAATGCTATTTAACACGCTCGAAATACCAACATCAAAACCATCAACAAATTCATTCCCTGACGTAAATAAAGACGCGTGGTTTGCAGGCTATGTCGCTGAAGCAAAAGACAGAAAAACAATATGATCCAATGTCGCGCAAAGAAGTGGCAGAACTTTTATATCGCTCAAAAACTGTCAGCGACAATATCCTAAGTTACTACGACGATAAATACACACCAAACGAAATAAAACATTCGCAATCAAAATCGCTCGATCTATCATTCGATAACGTATCACTCACATTCAACAATGATCCAAAACTGGGAGACAAACTTGGATTTAGTTTATATATAGGACGTCCTGATTTAAAATTATACGAAACGGAATACGCCGACAATCCCGATGTTTTAACAACCGATTTACCTCAGGCTCTTCAGCCGAAATTAATGTATGTAAGCGAAACTTCGGACACCGATAAAAAATCCGGTTCAATGTGCGACAGGCCTAGATTCCCTCACCTATGCGAAGTAAATCTCCAGGGAGATTACAAAAAAAGACCAAGCAAAAAAATATTTAATCAAAATACTTTTCGAAGATAATTCATACATCTCAAAAGAAATTACAGTTCCGATTCCTCCTCAAATGGACAAACCCGCAATCACAAGCCCAACATCAGCACCAGAGCAAAATTCAAAATTTTCAGTAACATTCAAAGATGTTGGAGCAAAAAATTACGAAGTATCTTTAGAATTATGCACAAAATATAAAAACAATGGCATAAACCCTTGTTTGGGTGGCAAGAACTACGCAATAGAAAATGGTGTTTTAACGGCAACAGACAACGGGAAAATGGAAGTAAAAAATGGACTGATTACGATTACATCGGACTTCCCGATAGTTTACGAAGACAGCATGGGATACTCCGTTATCGCAAAAAAAGAAGGACTGCTGAATGATGGGATAACGCCATATTTTTTAACTAACAGCGACTCAAACGGCTTTGTTAAAAAATAGGTAATTGGTATATTATGGCCATATGGCACACAGAATTGAGATATTTACGAAAGTAAACGACACAAAATCCAAGCTAATGAAAAATCGCTTAAATAAGTTGGGATTTTTAGTTGATTCGGCAAAAGTTGTTGAGGTTTATACAATCAACAAAGATTTTACGAATAAAAATCTGGAGAAAATCGCAGGAATGC
>JACROX010000018.1 GCA_016214225.1 Candidatus Peregrinibacteria bacterium
ACGCTTCAGCGGAAAGTTTCAATGCAAAATTAAAAGGATTTCGATCGTTGTTAAGAGGAGTCGGAAATATTAATTTCTTCCTTTTTCGTGTTGAAAAATTATTCGCCTAAATTTTTCTCCATGAAAAAATCGTATGATCCTACGGGACATGGCTATTGCTTTGTCCCAAAATTTCCTATATAATACCCCGATACAAAAAACAAAAATAAAAACAAATATATGTCAGATTCCAGCGTGACACATCAAACACACCCTCTCATAGAGGAAGCGGACAGAATGAAGAACGAGGGAAAGCATATGGAAGCGATTAAATTGTGCGAAAAACTTTTAAGTCAGGATTTAACGTGCATTGAAGCATACGAAGAAATAGGCGATAATTATCTGAGTTTGAGAAAATATGAAAACGCCGAAAAAGCGCTTAAGCAAGCGATAAAGCTGGACGACAAAAGCGCGAATTCGCATTATCTTTTGGGATTCGTATATTCTTGCACTGGAAAATGGGAAGAATCCGTAAGCCTTCTTGAAAAATCGGATGAACTTTACCCAAATCATCCGGAAATTTTGAGATGCCTAGGATGGAGCATGTATCATTGTGGACAGACAAAAAGAGGACTTATTTTATTGGAAAGAGCGTTATTTTTAGCTCCAAACGATCCATTGATTTTAAATGATATCGGCGTTTGCTACCTGAATGAAAAAGATTTTGATCGCTCAGCATTTTTGTTTAAAAAAGTACTCCAAATAGAACCTGACAATCAAAAAGCGAAAGAATGCCTTAACGCAGTCAGATTCTTCCAAAGAGAATACGAGAAAATCCGTAAAATGAAGGATTAATTCATTTGTAAAAGCTCTCCTTCGGTAGCAAAATACATCCGATGAAGATTATTGAATGTGTCCCAAATTTCAGCGAGGGGAAAAACAAAAAAACAATCAACAAAATAGTTGAATCGATTTCCAAAATAAAAAATATAAAAGTTTTGGATGTTCGAAGCGATAAAGATCACAACAGAACCGTCGTAACATTTATCGGAAACCCGCCGTAATGATAGGAATAAGAAATATTTTAATCGCGTACAATATAAATTTGGATACAAACAATCTTAAAATCGCGAAAGAAATAGCCTCAAAAATTCGCGAAAAAAACGGAGGATTAAAGTATGTAAAAGCGCTTGGACTAAAGCTGAAAAGCAAAAACATTGTTCAAGTCTCAATGAATCTCACAAATTACAAAAAAACAGACATAGCGGACGCATACAAAGCGGTGGGAAAAGAAGCCAAAAAACACAAAGTAAAAATAAAAGAAAACGAAATAATCGGCCTAATCCCAAAAAGCTCCGCGGAAAAAGCCGAAAAAGCTGGAATAAAATTAACGCGTTACAAATCCATGAAATTCATTCCACTCGCTGAATTTTAAAGAGACGCGCCATAAAGTTCCCTCAAACTCCTTGAAACTGTTGCGCCGGTTATCCCTACAACGGCGCGAACATCTTCATCTAAACTTATCGGATTAATTTTCATCCCAAGAAAAACATTTGGATCGGCAACCCTTCGCCCTCCAAATTCATCCCAAAGCGGATATAGGTCAAGAGCAGGTATATCGGAAAACATAGCAACTCTACCTGCGCCGGAATCAGCCATAAGCTTTCTAACCTTCTCATAGTAAAACCGTCTCCTCAAATCCAATTCAATCGTGTCGGGATAATATCCACTCAAATCAACGCTGGAAGAAGGCAATGTAGTATCCACGCACCACTTCTTTGTATTCCCAATCGCGCCAACCATGCCACGCTAAATCCTGCCATCTACAACACGGGAACCAAAACCGGAATTTTGAAGCGCCCTAACAGCTTTTTCCGTCGTTGAATTTGTAAACACAGTTACCAAATCTTCCCTCCTCAAAGCTTCATCAATAACATTCACGCCTCCCTCATCAAATTTAACATAAGGCAAAACAGCCTCACTGGCATGCTTGAAAATCTTATAACGAAAATCACCTTCCATGAATCTGCGAATATTAACGGCGACAGGATCATCTTTATCCAAACTCTTAAGTTTCCTGTTTAAAAAAATTTCACATGTAACTTTACATAATTGGAAATGATCAACCGCGGGAGTAATCCTCATCGTAGCATCGGCAGTAATTCCATCCGCGCCTTGAGAAGGGAATGTACCCCAATTATGGATTCTTCCACGCTCGGGATAAACTTCATTCAAGGCTATACCTAAAATATCATCGCATATTCTAAAATAAAACCGACCACTTGAGATAGAATGGATATGAGAAAATATCATCTAACCCAAGCGGTCTATGAAACAGATTAATTTCTCGGAAAGAAAAATGATAGAGAAAATGCTAAAACAAGGCATGGGAGGA
>JACROX010000019.1 GCA_016214225.1 Candidatus Peregrinibacteria bacterium
ACCCCATAATCGGTAATGTCCAAAGTATCTTTGTCAAAAGCTTTCAGCTCGATGTCGCTTTTTTTTTGAAAAGCTCCATAAAAACATGATCCAAGCATTCCGGCTTTACCAAGGAGAAGAATTTTCACTTTTATTTGTTTAAAAATTCATGTAACAGGCGGCCCGCCGTAGGCGGGTTGCTAGACAAGGAGTGTGAGCCCCGCAGGGCGAACTCCAACTCTTTGTACAAACCTTTCATCGTGACTATTTTGGATTCTTTTTGATCTCTTTCTTTCCACTCAACGCCGTCTTTCTCCAAACTTCGTTTGCTTACGACAAGCCTTAAAGGAATGCCAATAAGATCAGCATCCTTGAATTTTACGCCGGGACTTTCATCTCTTTCATCAAATAAAACTTCAATATTTTCTTTTAATAACTTTTCATAAACTTCTTCAGCTTTTTCTACGACATCCTTTTCTTGTCCCAAAAGTATAAGAGAAACAGCATACGGAGCAACGCTTAAAGGCCATATAATGCCGTTTTCGTCGTGTTTCGCTTCAACAATCGTTCCAAGAAGCCTAGTATTCCCTATGCCGTAACATCCCATGATAACAGGCTTAACTTTACCATCTTTATCTGTAAATTTCAGATTAAAAGCGTCGCTGTAACGCGTTCCCAATTTAAATATATTACCGGCCTCGACAGCTTTCATTTCTTCAAGAGAACTGCCGCATTTTACGCAATTAAGTCTGCTTTTTACTTCAACCAATTCCAAATTCTGAGCGATTCCGCATTTTTTACAAATAATAACGGTGTCCTCTCCGGCTTTTGTTTCAATTGAAAACTCATGAGAATATTTATCCGAGAAAGGTCCGCCGGAAGCCTCGATTATATATGAATTAAGTCCGCATCTTGTAAATACGTTTGAATAAGATTGTTTAACTTTTTCATAATAATCATCCAAATCTTCATCGGAAGCATGGAAACTATACATATCCTTCATCCCAAATTCTCGACCGCGCAAAAGTCCGGATTTAGCTCTTGGCTCATCTCTGAATTTGGTTTGAATCTGATAAATGCTTAAAGGCATATCTTTATACGATTTTATATATTTCGCCGCTAGCGGTGTAACAGTCTCTTCATGGCTTGGACCAAACACAAACTCTTTGTCTCCGGAAGCTCTTGTGCGATATAAAATTTCATCCATAGTCTTATCTCTGCCTGTTGTCTGCCATAATTCGATTGGATGGAGCGACGGCATAAGAATTTCTTGCCCCTCTACGGCATCCATTTCTTCGCGTATTATTTTATTGATTTTTTCCAGAACTCTTTTTCCCAACGGCAAAAAATTATAAATTCCGGCGGCCAATTTTTCTATAAAACCGGCCTGGGTTAAAAGTTTTGCGTTAACGCTATCCGCGTCGCATGGAGGACTGTGTCTTGTTTTCCCGAAAAGTTTTGAATATTTCATGTTTTTATTATAAGAATTTATTTCCTAAAAGCGGGAAGCGGAGTTTTACTTACCTGCTTATGTTTTCTTGTCTGGACTTTATCAATTAATTTTTTAGACCATTCTCTATTATTTTGATACCACTCAAAAGTCTGTTTTATGCCGTCTTCAAAACTCGTTTCAGGCTTAAAACCAAGCTCTTTCTGAATCTTACTCGCGTCTATCGCGTATCTTCTGTCATGGCCCAATCTATCGTCAACATAAATTATGCAACTTTCATCTTTTCCTAAAAATTTCAGCAAAAATTTGGTAATTTCAATGTTTGTTTTTTCATTGTTTCCTCCGATATTGTAAATTTCTCCAATTTTACCTTTTTGAATTATTAAATCCACGGCTCTGCAATGGTCGGTAACAAACAGCCAATCTCTCACGTGAAGACCGTCTCCATAGACGGGAACGGGCTTATTTTCGGAAATCAATCCGAAAAAATAGGGGATTAATTTCTCGGGGAATTGATACGGACCATAATTGTTACTGCATCGGCTGATGGTAACAGGCATTCCGTATGTATGGAAATAACTTCTTACGATTAAATCGGAAGAGGCTTTTGAGGCGGCATATGGAGAATTTGGAGCAAGCGGGGTTAATTCCGTAAAATACGAATCTGGACTTTCTCTCAAATCTCCATAAACTTCATCGGTTGAAATATGATGAAATCTTTTTACATTTGTATTTTTTGCGGCTTCCAGCAAGTTTTGCGTTCCTATCACATTTGTGACGACAAAAACATCGGGCTCTTCTATGCTTCGATCTACATGGCTTTCCGCCGCGAAATGAACAACTATGTCAAAATATTCCTTTTCAAAAAAATCCAAAATAAATTTTTTATCGGCTATGTCTCCTTGAACAAAATGGAAATGAGGCCTGTGGATAAGCTCGTAAAGATTATCTAAATTTCCAGCGTAAGTAAGTTTGTCCAAAACAAAAATCTCATCGTCGGGATATTTATCGGAGTGATAATAACAGTAATTTGTCCCTATAAAACCGGCTCCGCCTGTAATTAAAATCTTCATGGTTAGATAGTTCTTTGCTTTTTTTCTTGCTTATAAGCTTCCAAAATATCTCCTTCTTCCAATGATATATTCCCTGAAAACTTAATGCCGCATTCATTTCCGGCGCCGATTTCATGCACAACTTCGGCGACTTTTTTAAGCGAATCAATAATCCCAAGCCCGACAATATTGTCATTGTTGTTGGACGTTACTCCTCGAATGACCCTTATTTTTGCTTTATTTTCAAGCTTTCCGCTCAAAACTTTACATCCGATTATCATATCGTTTTTCTTTGTCAAAAATATTTTTTTCACTTCAGCTCTGCCGATAACAACTTCAACAATTTCAGGCTCAAGCAACCCGTTTAATATTTTTGTTATATCTTCCAAAAGATTATAAATAACTTTATAATTTCTTACTTCAACCCCATCGTGATCGGCCATTTTTTCAACATACGGAGAATCGAATTTAGAGTTAAATCCAAGAACAATTCCTTTGCTTGCTTGTGCCATCATTATGTCGGATTTAGTTATGTTCCCGACATCGCTGTGAATTATTTTCAATGCGACATCGTCATTTTTAATTTTTGAAAGAGACTGTTTGATGGCTTCAATAGAACCTTTTGTGTCCGCCTTGATAACAATCTTCAAAATTTTATCCGATTTAATGTTTGAAATGACTTGGCTGATGCCGGAAAGTCTTAATTCTTCTTTTGCCTTGGAAAGAAGATTAATCTCCTGCGCTTTTTGTCTGGCAACTTTTTCATCCTTTACGGCCTGCAGAATATCTCCGCTTTTCGGAGTTACGCTTAATCCCGCGACAAGCACGGGAGTTGATGGAGTCGCCAACCTTATTAGTTTGCCGTTATGGGCTTTCATAAGCTTAATTCTTCCATAAGAATTTCCTATCACGACATTATCCATTATTTTCAGTGTTCCGGTATTGATTATTACGGTAGCCACGGGGCCAAGATTGTGATCCAAATGAGCCTCAACAACAGTCCCAATAGCTTCTCTGTCAAAATTTGCTCTTAGTTTTTCCATCTCGGCGGTTAAGAGAATCATCTCCAAAAGATCATCAATGCCTGTTTTTGCCAAAGCTGAAACCGGAACAACAACTGTTTTTCCGCCCCAATCTTCAGGCTGAAGTCCTTGTTCGGTTAACTCACCTTTTACTCTTTCCGGATTCGCGTCCGGTTTATCCATTTTGTTTAAAGCCACAATTATAGGAACATTAGCTTCCTTCGCGTGATTTATCGCCTCTACAGTTTGAGGTTTTATGCCTTCATCCGCCGCCACACCGCGATATCGGTTACTTTTGCTCCGCGGGCTCTCATCGCGGTAAAAGCTTCATGCCCGGGAGTATCCAAAAAAGTTATCAATTTGCCTTTTTTCTCAACTTGATATGCCCCTATATGCTGAGTTATTCCGCCGGCTTCTTTTGAGACAACATCAGTTTCCCTTATTGCGTCCAACAGCTTCGTTTTCCCATGATCCACATGTCCCATAACACAGACAACGGGAGGGCGTTCCTTTAAAACTTTTTCATCATCCTCCTTGAGAAGATTGGAAATATCGCCGGCCATAAGCTCCTCAGCATTTGCCACGGATCTTATTCTTTTCAATTTAATTCCCATGTCATCGGCGATAATTTGCGCGGTATCAAAATCTATTTGCTGATTTATATTGGCCAAAATCCCGTTTTTCATCAATTCACCGATAATCTTGGCTATTTTTATGCCTGTTTTTTCGGCAAATTCTTTAACTGTAATAAAATCCGAGATTTCAACAAAATCCTTCGAAATAGTCGGGGTTTGTTGTTGTATATTTTTTTGAAATCCTTTTGGTTTAATATCTTTGCCTGCCATTTGCTTTCTCTGGCTTTTAATCAGTTCTCTTTCCCGCTCACGAGCAATAATCTCATCATAAATTTCAGCTTTGGATTCGGGCCGTGAGTCGTTTTCAGTCGCCTCAATTATATCTTGAGAATCGGATTTTTTATTAAACTCCTCTAAAATTCTTTGAGAGATATCATCCTCAATAACACGCGCCTTTGGAGAAATGTCGGAAAAACCAAACTCCCTGATTTTTTCTTTCAGTTCTTTTAAGGAAATCCCCATTTTTTCCGCCAAGTCGGCAAGTTTCGTTGACATAATATTAAAGGCTCAAAAAATCAGAGACAGTCTAAGTAAAAATTGACTATAAGTAAAGCCATAAAACGTGCTATATTCGCTTCGCATGGAGACATTTTTAATAATTATAGGCTTGGGAATTATTGTCGCGGTGAGCGTTCTGCTTTACCGTATGAGCAAAACAAAGCCTCTCGAAGAGAAAATGCTTTTTGAATATATAGAGGCGTTAAGGAAAGAAATCAGGGAGGGAAATCTTGAAAACAGAAAAGAAACTCAGGATCGGCTCGATAAAATTAACGAAAGAATGCAACGCGGAATCGAGCATTCTTCTCAAACCATTCAAAAGCAATTTACGGCAAGCAGTACAATTATAAAGGATGTAACGGAAAAACTTACCAAGCTTGACGCGACAAATAAACAAGTTTTAAATTTTTCAGAAAAAATGCAAAGTCTGGAAGATATTTTGAAAAATCCGAAACAGAGAGGAATTCTCGGGGAATATTTTCTGGAAAATCTCCTCAGTCAGGTGTTCCAGCCGAATCAATACAAGATGCAATATCAGTTTTCAAACGGAGAAGTTGTTGATGCCGCGATATTTTTTGATGAAAAAATAATACCTGTTGACGCCAAATTTTCACTTGAGAAATATAATAAGATAATGGAAGAAAAAGATGATAAAAAAAGAGAACAAATAGAAAAAGAATTTAAAATTGATATCAAAAACAGGATTGACGAAACTTCCAAATATATACGTCCGAAAGAAAACACAACGGATTTTGCGTTCATGTTTATCCCCGCGGAAGGCGTTTATTATAATTTGTTGAACTATAAAATAGGCACTCTGGAAATAAACGCGAATGATTTGATTGAATATGCTTTTAAGAAACACGTAGTGATTGTTTCACCTGTTTCGTTTTTCGCGTATTTGCAAACCGTATTGCAAGGATTAAAAGGCCTGAAAATGGAGGAATCAATACATAAAATAATTAAAAACGTCGGAGAACTTGGAAGGCACATGAACAGTTATGAAACTTATTTTCAAAAACTTGGAGGCAACTTGAGCACAACTGTAAACATGTACAACAGCGCTTACAAAGAGTTGCAAAAAATAGATAAGGATGTGTATAAAATTACAGATGGCAAAACAGGCGGAGAAGTCGCGGCTTTACTTATAGATAAACCTAATATTGAATAACCCAAATTATATGAATCCTCGCACAAAAATATTGATTACGGTTTTAGTTCTCGCGATTGTCGGCGGGGGCATTTACAGTGGATTGGTAATCCAAAATAAAGGTTTGTTTAAAGGCCAGTTGCTGGGGGGGCAGCCGGCGGAAAACGCAGTGGAACAAAAATCACTTCCGGATCTAAAGGCTAATTTGGAGATTATACAGCCAAAAAACAAACAAGAAGACTTGAAAATAAAAGCCACAATCGAAAACGTAGGGAAAGGTATAATTAATAAAGGCCAGCCGTTCAAATACGCGCTTTCAATAAATGACGTGGAAGTTTTTTCAAATACGGATTCATATAGTCAAATGTCTCCGGGAGATTCTTTCAGCTTTGTTTATCCGATCTCTCGCTCAATCTATAAATATCCGGAAAAAGGAACTGTTACATTTATTGTTGATTCTGAAAATTCAATAAAAGAAGAGAATAAAGAGAATAACAAAGTGGTGGCAAAATACTAGACTGCTGGACAGATTAATCTAAAATCGCAGAACTTACATAACTTTTCGTTTTGAGTCGGATCAAACCCTGACTTTTTCATCTCCTCGATTTTTGCTTTAATTTCTTCCGCGAGAGAGTCAATTTGTTCATCGGTTCTTTCCGTCGAAATTTTTTCATTCGCGTCAAGAAAATATAGAGAAAGTTTTGACACCGGAATCTTAAACAAATCCCTGCACGCAAGAGCGTAAATAGACAACTGAAGATTTTTCTTCATATTCAAATCAGAAGCGAGCTTATCAAAATGAATCGCCCCTGTCTTATAATCAATCACTTCGTAAGTCCCGTCCCCAAGTTTGTCTATCCTGTCTATCCGGCCATTTATAAGATACTCCCCGATTCTAACATTAAAAGGTTTCTCGAGAAATTCAGGGATAGTCCATGGATTACAATTCGAGTCATAATATTTTTTTAGCATTTCAAGTCCTCTTTTTTTCTTTGTATTTTCGTGAACAACACTGTCATATCCTTCGGAATTCCAGTTTTTAAGGTACATTTCTTCCATGAAAGAAAATGGCAAATCTTTTTTTATTTTAAGCATTTGATAAAACTGCTTAAGCGTTTCATGCACGCTGCTGCCGA
>JACROX010000022.1:0-2070 GCA_016214225.1 Candidatus Peregrinibacteria bacterium
CAGCGGCAAATACGATCAAGGCAAATGAAGGAAAAGTTCTCAATTACTTTTATACAAGATCTACAAACGCTTCAGCGGAAAGTTTCAATGCGAAATTAAAAGGATTTCGATCGTTGTTAAGAGGAGTCGGAAATATTAATTTCTTCCTTTTTCGTGTTGAAAAATTATTCGCCTAAATTTTTCTCCATGAAAAAATCGTATGATCCCAATTATTTCACCCATATAATTAAATTAATGAATTAAGAAGACCGAATTGTATTACATAAACTAGAATAGTGTCAATCACAATTCAGCAACGATAGATTCTAAAATCACCTGTGCCCGGGCACACTTTTCGTCTATAATCACCTGGGCTAAAAACACTTACACGCATGACGGAAAAAGAAAAAAAATCAGTCTTCTTATTCTTCGGTGAAGATACCTACTCCAGCAGCCAAAAACTGAAAGTCTGGAAAGAGGGCTTTATTAAAAAATACAATGACATTTCCAGTGTTGAAACATTCGACAACACAAGTTTCGACATGGCAACATTTTCAACAAACATAGAAACCATGCCATTTTTATCCGAAAAAAGGCTTCTGATATTCAAGGATATAATTTCAAAAACACGCGGAAGAAACGCGGAAATCACAGCGGAAGAATCCAAAAAAATGGCGAAAATCTTGGAAAAAACACCGGACTTTTGCGTCATAATTTTTCACGAAAACGGACCGATTGAAAAAACAAATCCCATCTTGAAAAAAATCGAACAAATAGGAACAGTCGAGGAGTTCAATCTCCCTTCCACAAGACAAATAATCGACTGGATTCTCGAAAAAGCAAAGAAAAAAGGCGCGAAAATATCCGCCTTCACCGCGGAGCATTTGGCAAATTATTGCGCGAACAATTTATGGACAACTTCAAACGAACTCGAAAAGCTCGGCTCTTACGCGGACAATAGAGAAATACAAAAAGAAGATATAGAAGCGCTTGTAATTCCCGCCCTTTCATCCTCCATTTTTAAACTCACGGACAAAATAGCCGAAAAAAAGGCAAAAGACGCGCTCGATACATTTGAAATTTTACTCGAAAGCGGCGAAGAGATGACAAGAATTTTTTACATGATTGTTCGACATTTCAGAATTTTAATTCAAATAGATGATATGCTTAAACGGAGAGAACCGAATATCTCAATAATAAAAAGGCTTAAACAAGCGCCATTTGTAGTTCAAAAAGCCGTAAATCAACTTAAAAATTTCAAAACGGAAGATCTCAAAAAAATATTCGCGAAAATGCTTGAAATAGATACGGGCTTTAAAACAGGCATAATCAAGACCTACGCCGGCGATCAACGAAGCTACAAACTCGCGATTGAAAAATTGATAATCAATCTTTGCGGAAAATAACTATGGAAAAAGAACTGATTGAAATCCTGACGAAAATAGGACTGACGGATAAAGAAGCGAAAGTTTACCTTGCCGCTGTGGAAAGCGGTACGGCGCCAGTTTCGACAATCGCAAAAATCGCGCAAATCAACAGAATTTCATCTTATGACGTTTTGGAAAAACTAAAACAGAAAGGCCTGATAAGCTATTTTACAAAAAAGAAAATAAAATTTTTCACGGGATTGAAGCCTGAAATCCTCGTGGAAGAATTTGAAAAGAAAGCTCACGACTTAAAAAAAGCTCTTCCAAAATTAAAAATTCTGACCGGCGAAACATCCCACCCAAAAGTAAGATATTTTGAAGGACTGGAAGGCATTAAAGCCATATATCTGGACACTCTCACAAGCAAAACCGAGATTTTAAACTACTCGAATTCTTACGAAATACGAAAAATTTGGCCAAAATACGACGAAGAATATGTTGAAAAAAGAGCTCACAAAAAAATCTATCTTCGCGGAATTTGCCCGAGAGATAAAGCGGGAGAACTTGTACACTCCGCCGACAAAAAATATTATCGTGAATTAAGGCTTGTCCCATCGGATCAATTCGATTTCACGAACGAAATAAATATTTACGACAACAAAGTGGCGATAATTTCTTTTAAAGACGAGCTGATCGGAATGATTATAGAAAGCACGGAAATCGC